>JAFGWA010000072.1 GCA_016937715.1 Candidatus Goldiibacteriota bacterium | reverse complement strand
TCCTGTTTGGTTTTCTCAGCAAAAACCATTGTAATACAGGTTAGGAACCCCTTTTACTTAAATTACACACAAAAGCATACAACAACAGAGCTGTTAAGGTACTTGATTTTATCGCCTGTTTACTATATTATATGAAGGATTTTTAAATATTTTATATGAAGGGCGGAAAATACCAGATGAGTTTATTGCTTGCAGGATATCAGTTTAAAGGGCCGGAGCCGCTTGCGGATTTTAAAGATACAGATATAGACAACGGCATATACGGCATATTTTTTCTTAAAAATCCCGAAAAACAGAAAGCTAATTACGGGGTTTTATACATTGCAAATGTGGAAGAGATAAAAGCGGCACAGGGTTTCCCTGAAAATCACAAAAAATATGAACAGTGGGCGCAGGAAGCGAAAAGCCCCGCCAACCTTTATATAGGTTTTTGTCCCACCCCCGGGCTTGTCCCGCAGAAAAGGGATTCAATCATTAAACACCTTATTTACAGATACAATCCCGCCTGCAATAAATAAAGCCAACCAATTATGGTTTGGCTGCGTCTAAGTTTAAGTCAGTTTATGTTGATAAAACATAACCGGTGTGATAAATTAGTATAATTAAAGCCTTTACAGGCTAAATTTGAAGGGAGAATAAGATGAAAAAAACAGTTTTTTTAGTGTTAATTGTGTTCGCGGCAGCATTGTTAGTTGGTTGTAATCAGGGTAAAGTTGTGGCAAAGGTGGACGGAAAGGTAATAACAGAAAGCGATCTTAAAGCGGAAATTGACAACCTTCCGGCAAATTTAAAACCGTTTGCGTCCGACCCGGGGATAAGAAAAAACATTCTGGATAATATGATACTTGACAAGGTAATAATGGGCTACGCGGAAAAAGAAGGAATCACAAAGAAAAAAGAAGTGCTTGAAGCGGCAAAGGAAACAGAAAAGCAGATTAAAGCAGAGATAGAGTCACAGATGGCAATGCTTAAAAAACAGCAGGAACGTATAGCTGAAATGTCACAGAAAGAAGCGGTTATGAAAGAAGTTTTTGAAAAAGGCGTGAATTTTGCTGAAATTCCGGTATCAGAGGCGGAGATTAAAGACGCGTATGACCGTTACTCGGCAAGAAGAAAAGCGCAGGATCCCACGGCAAAAGTGGAGCTGCTTACGCAGATAAAAGATAATTTAAAGCTTGGCGTTGCAAGGCAGAAATGGGTGGAACAGTTAAAGGCGGCCGCAAAGATAGAAATAGAAGAAAAAGCTTTTGAACTGCCGGCAGCCCCCCTTAATTCGGGCATTCAGCTTGAAGCCCCAAAGAAATAAAAAGATTTTTTCGGCAGGGCTGTTAATAACAGCCCTGCTGTCTTTTATACTTTCGGGGTCGGTTTTTAAGGAAGCCCCGGATGTTCTGGCAAGGGTTGACAAGAAGAAGATTACAAAACAGGACCTTTTAAAAAAGACCGCCCTTTATGGTATAACTTTATCTTCGCATGAACAGGCCGAAAGTTTTTTAAACGGGATGGTAAATGATATGCTTATCCTGAATATGGCCAAAAAAGATAAAATAAAAATCAAAAGGGAAGAACTTTATGAAGAAACAGAAAACTTTGTACCCGGTTTTTCGGAAAAGGATATTAAGAAAGTCCTTAAAAAGGGCGGCATAAGCTACGGTTACTGGTTAAAAGATATCAAAGAAAAACTTATAATAAGAAAAGAGATAGAGCACGTCTTAAAGGACAAGCTTGAAATAACTGACAGGGAACTTAAAGATTACTACTGGACCAATATTCTGGAATTCAGGCAGTCAAGAAGGGTAAAGGCAAGGCAGATAGTCACCGGTTCCCTTGAAAAGGCGCAGGAAGTACTTTTAAAAATAAACAATAAACAGCCCTTTGAAGAACTTGCGAAAAACTATTCAATAACTTCGGAAGCGCACGAGGGCGGCGATCTTGGATTTATAAAACAGGGCGAAGTGCCTTCTTTCATGAATAAGCTTTTCACCATGAAAAAAGGCGGGATAAGTTACATTATAAAATCGCCGTACGGTTACCATATATTTAAGTGCGAAGATATAAGGGAGGCGGTAACGCCCGGTTACGATGAAGTGCGGGAAGACGTGAAAAAAAAGTTCCGCGAAATAAAAAAAGACGCGGCTTTTTCGGTATGGATGAAAGAATTAAGGCAGAATTCGGATATAAAAATGTATCTGGAACATTTAAATATGGCCGTAGAGGAGGTTTTACATGCAGAAAATTAAAATTGTTGTACTTTTAACAGCGTTATTTATACCCGCTTTTTTATCGGCGGCGCCGGCTTCGGATAAAATAGCGGCAAAGGTAAATGACGGGCTTGTACTTGAAAGCGAGGTAAATGAAGCTTTTGAAGCTATGAAGGCTCAGCTTGAAGCCGCCGGGCAGAAAGTATCCCCGGACCAGTTAAAAAAAGAGATACTGGAAAATCTTGTACAACAGAAACTTTTAATCACAATCGCGCAGGAAGAAATGGTAATGGTCTCGGAAGAAGCTGTGGCTGATAAAGTGAATGAATTTCTTTCCGGATTAAGGTCGCGGTTTGCAAATGAAGAAGCGTTTGAAGAAGCCCTTAATAAAGAAGGGCTGTCGTATACGGATTTCAGGCTTAAGATTGAATCGCAGGTCAGGGACGGCCTTGTTTTTACGAAATTAAAGCAGAAAAAACAGCAGGACTTTATAAGCAAAGCGCCTGTGGCGGAAGCTGAAATGTCAGAGTATTATCAGGAGCACAAAGGCGAATTTAAGGTCGGCGATGAAGTGAATATTTCCCAGGTAATGATAATGCCGGGATATTCCGGAAATAGTTCTCAGAAAGCCGCGGAGGTTGCTTCGCGCTTAAAGTCGGGAGAGGATTTTGAGAAAGTCGCGTCATCGCTTGACGGTGTTTCCGGCATAAGCGCCGCGGAACTTGGATGGATAGATACCACGCAGCTTGCAAAACCCATTATGGACGCGCTGGCAAAACCTTCAAAGAATAAGGTTGTAAACGTGAAATCGGACGGTTCGTATCACGTTATAAAGATACTGGATTATAAAAGCGGAAGCGAGCAGACGCTTGATGATGTAAAAGATAAAGTAAGAATGAAATTGATTGAGGGTAAAGTTGATAAAATGTGGCAGGACTGGATAGATGAAGTAAAGGCGAAGGCATACATAAAGTATATGTAACAGGTGACAAGTAACAAGTAACAGCTTCAAGTTGTAAGTTGTCAGCTGTAAGTTGTAACTTGCCAGCTGTAAGTTGCAACTTGTTACCTGTAAGTTGTAAATAACGGAGGCGTTTATGATTAAAGCGGCGATAATAGGCGGAACCGGGATGACCGGCCGCGAACTTATAAAAATTCTTGTAAAACACCCTTTTGTAAAGATAAATTGTGTTACATCGCGCGGAAGCGCCGGCGTGAAAGTTGCAGACGCGTTCCCGGAAGTTAACGGGCTTATAAATTTGTCTTTTGTTGACCCATCGGATAAATCCGTGTTTGAAAAAACAGACGTTGTCTTTGTCTGTCTGCCCCATACCGAAGCCATGGAATTTGTAAAAGAAGCGTATGATAAAAAGAAAAAAGTCGTGGATTTAAGCGCTGACTACAGGATTCAGGATGTAAAGATATATGAAAAGTGGTATAAGCACGCGCACAAATACCCGGCGCTTTTAAAGAAAGCCGTGTACGGTCTGCCGGAATTTTACAGGGAGAAAATTAAAAAAGCGGACGTGGTGGCCAATCCCGGCTGTTACGCTTCTTCCCTTATATTCGGGATTGCGCCGGCTTTAAATAAGTATGAAATTTCGGATATAATAGCCGATTCCAAATCCGGCGTATCGGGTTCCGGAATAAAGCCCACGCCTAAAAATATATTTCTTAACGTTAACGAAAACATTTACCCTTATAATACGGGCCGCTCTCACAGGCATGTACCGGAAGTTGAAGAGGCATTGTATTTAAAGCTTAAAAAGAAAACAAAGATATTCTTTGCCCCGCAGGTGATAGCCGCTGAAAGGGGAATATTGTCCAATATCTACATCAAGACAAAAAAGAAAGTTGGCCCTGATGATGTAAAAAAACTGTATCAGGCTTTTTATAAAAATGAACCCTTTATCCGCATTGTTGATTCAGTGTCATTACATCAGGTGCAGAACACCAATTTCTGCGATATAGCAATATCCGGAGTAAAAGAGATGAATCTTCTTTTAATCTCCACAGTGCTTGACAATATGGTCAAAGGCGCGTCAGGCCAGGCAGTACAGAATATGAACCTTATGTTCGGTTTAAACGAGCAGGAGGGTTTAAAGTAATGGAAAAGAAGTATGTGCTTCCAAAAGGTTTTAAAAGCGCGGGCATACAAGGGCAGATAAAACCGGGCAAAATTGATACCGGGCTTATCTTCTCTGAAGAGCCGTGCGACTGCACGGCTTTTTTTACAAAGAATAAACTGAAAAGCGCGCATATACTTCTTGATCAAAAAAGGGTAAATAATAAAATAAGTGTGGTTTACGCCAACAGCGGCAATGCCAATGCTTTTACTGGGCAGCAGGGTATTGATAACATAATAAAAATAGGCAAAGTTGTCGCCAAAACTCTTAATGTTGCGGAAAACTCGGTCTTGTTTGCCGCTACCGGCATAATAGGCAAACAGCTGCCTGTGGATGTAATGCTGAAAAATGCCCCTGCGGTATGTAATGCTTTATCCGCAAAGGATGACAATTATCCCAAAGCTATTATGACCACGGATAAGTTCAGAAAAGTGCGTTCTACAAAAATAAAAATGGGAAACAAGACTGTAACGGTAAGCGCTGTTGGAAAAGGCGCAGGAATGATATCGCCGGATATGGCAACACTTCTGGTATTTTTAATGACAGACGTAATAATAGATAAGAAATTATTAAGGGAAGCCGCTAAAGAGGCGCTTGAATACTCTTTCAACAGGATAACAGTGGACGGCGATATGAGCCCCAATGATACTGTTATGTGCCTTGCCAACGGCCGGGCAGGGAATAATAAAATCACATCAAAAAATAAAGATTATGCTGCCTTTAAAAAAGCTGTTTCAGACGCTTTTTACGGCATTGCCGAAGATATGGTTTCTGACGGTGAAGGCGCAACTAAAGTTGTAAAAGTGGAGATTATAAATTCAAAGACAAAAGCCGCGGCAAAAAAAGCAGCCCTGCGTATTGCGAACTCCCAGCTTGTAAAGTGCGCGTTTTTCGGCGAATCGCTTAATATGGGCCGCATACTGTCAGCCATAGGCCAGACCGGCGTGAATGTGGATTTAAACGCCATATCAATAGATATCGGCGGATACAGGGCTGTTGAGAAAGGGAAATTGATAACCGGAGACGCGCTTAAAAAAGTTTTAAAGCAGGACAAGATACACCTTTTAATAGACTTTAAGCAGGGAAATGAAAAACATTATATTCTTGCGTCTGATTTAACCTATGACTATGTAAGGGAAAACGCGGATTATTCTTAGAATAAAAGGTTTTGTAGGGACAGCTGCTTAAATGCGGGCGTTGCCATCGCATTTACGCTGTCCGGCTCTTTGTTTTAATACCGTTGCTGTCATCGTGCTTATGCTGTCCGCCTGATATTTTGTTTAGGCTGTTTTTTGTAAAGAAAATAAAGAGTCTTTTAACGGGGGTAAAGTGAATAAAATTATTGTTTTGCTGGCAGCCATGCTTTGTTTATACACCCCTGTATATGCCATTTCCAACGCGTATATTGACGCGCGCACAGCCACAATGACAGCATACGAAGATACCGTGTACTCTCATGACTCTCTTCGTAATTTAAAAGGCAGGTTTACCGCCGGGACAGCGGAAGGCTACGTCCTTTTATACGGCTTTCCCGCAGCTCCGTGGAGTTCATTTACCACAATAAAAATTGATTATCCTAATGGCGGAACAGCTGCTTTTGGTTATGGCGGCGAGTATATATCAGGCCCTTCTGACAGTTCCGGCAATTCAGTAAATACGACGGTATGGAAAATAAGCAACATTCAGATTACGCAGGCCCTTTCGCTTGTTGATAATCCAAGGGGCAGCGGCGTACCTGATACTTTAGAGGTAAAATATGTAATAGAAAACCTTAATACCGTAAACGCAAGCGTGGGTTTAAGGGTAATGCTTGATGTTAAACTTGGTATGCAGGATAATTCGCCAATTTTTGTTCAGGGCGCGGGGCGGATACAAAAAGAAAGGGAATGGATTGGCGCGGCTGTGCCCGAAGCGTGGCAGACCGTTGACCGTTATGATGATCCTCAATTAAAGGCTGAAGGCGGGCTGTCAACCGGAAGCGCCACGAAACCTGACAGGTTTCTGGTTGGGCAGTGGCCAAATATGTATTCAAACCTGTGGCTGTATACTTTGAACACAACAGATAATATTGCCGATATAGCAACTGCAATGTACTGGGAGCCTTCTGTATACCTGCCGGGGGAGGAGAAAACTTTTATTACCTATTACGGGCTGCCTTATATATCGGGTGCCAATGTAGATATGATTAAAAGCGTTGATCCTGCCGAAGCTTTTTACGGTGATACTCTAAGTTATAATATTTCATATTCAAATACAGGCGGTTCTGCCGCTTCTTCGGTTTATATATGGGATACGCTGCCGTGGAACACGTCTTTTATTGACGCTTCACCGGGATATTCACTTTCGGGCAGGGTTATTTCCTGGAGCATAGGCGCGCTGTCCGCTTTAAGCTCGCAGTTTTCCGTGTGGTTCAGGGCGCGTATAAATCCGGAAGAGGGAATAATAGTGGAAAATGAAGCCGCATCCGGATACACGGATGCGTATTGGGTAGATTATGAAACCGCGCGTTCCAATAAGGCCGTGGCCGCGATTTTTACGGCTACAATTACGCCGACATCCACCATAACACCAACGTCCACCATAACGCCGACTTATACAATTACACCCACGCCCGCGCCGTATCTTTGGCTTAATACCGTTAATGTTTTTCCTAACCCGGCGAAGTCATCCGCGAAAATTGTTTTTTATGTAAGCGTGGATTCCGAAGTCACGCTTAATATATACACAGTTTCAGGCGAACCTGTAAGAAAGATTCAGCAGGAATTCTTTGCCGGCACAAATGCGTTTGACTGGGATGTACGAAATAATGCCGGCGCAAAAAGCGCGTCCGGGTTATATATTTACCGCATTGAAGCCCGAAGTAAAAAAGGCGAATATCAGGAAACCTCCGGCAAATTTACGGTGGTAAGGTAGTAACAGTTTAAGCAATAAGCAGTTAGGCAATTAAGCATAAGCGAAACACATTGCCAAAACCTGTTTTTCATTGATTCTTCTCTCTGATCGCATAGCTTTCCGGACGGTTATGGATTACGCTTCTGCTTAACTGCCTATAGCTTAAACCGCTGTTCTTCCCGTCCCTCCGTGCATCCGTCCCTCTGTCCCTCTATTCTCTGCAACTTGCCCCTTGCCACTTGTATTGAATCCCTGTATAATTTATATATATTAACTGCAAATGTGACTTGGAGGTTATAAAAACGCATGAAAAATAAGGCTTTTATCGGCATTGTTTTCCTGCTGACAGCCGTTTTTTTCCTGTTTTCCTGCGGAAAGAAAAACAGCTTTACCGCACCTTCTCCGGCGCCTATCATCGCCACAGATACGCCTGTTGATATTACATCTATACCGACGGCGGTAAATACGGCAACAATAACAGTAACAGTAACAGTCACGCATACCGTAATACCTGCTGATTCTTCTACATCAACTCCCTCAATCACTATCACAAATACATCCTTAATTAATTCAGCCACGGTTACTTTATCAGCGACCCCGACATTAACTGTATCAGATTCGCCGACGGCGGAAACTTCATCAACCGTGACTTTAACGCGAACAGCAACCCCTCCATTCACAGAAACTGCAACGACCACTGCATCTGTTACAAATACTCATAGTTCGCCCACGCTTACAGTAACCATTACAAATACAAACGTAATAACATATAACAGCGGTACCGCGTCGGCTTCATCCAATCCGCTTTTTTCAGGCGTATACGGCAATACCGTAACCATTACTTTTAACTGCGGCTCTGTAAGCTGGCAGGGGCCAAGCCCTATTTACGGGACACTAAGGATTACAGTCCCGGAAGGGTGGAGCCTGCCAAGCCTTGCGGGAAATAACGCCGGCTATTACGAAGTATCGCTTCCTTCAGGCGGCCAGCTTGTGGGAATTGACGCGGTTGACAGAACCATGATAATAAAAGTGGCGTCGCTTCCTGCTTTAACAGGCACAGTGGCCGTGACTTACGGTTCCATGTCATCCGGCGGGCCGGGCGCTTATATTCCAAATTCCGGCAATTTCACATTTGAAGTGTCGGCAGCAGAAATGGGGGATTCAACGCTTCCTATTGCGGTTAATCCGCAGGTAATGGTTTTAATACCTACACCTTCAGTTACTCCCACTAATACGCCTATAATCGGCGAAGGCACAATGACGGTAATACCGCAGTATCTGACAGAGAATACAACAGGCAACACGATAATGCTTGTCTATACTGCTGGAACAACGGCGTGGACAAGTTCCAATGAAGGCGGAACGATAAGAATAACGCTGCCGTCGGGATGGACGCCGCCGGAAGTTGAAGAAGGTTATGCCGGGCAGTTTTCAGCTGTTGCATCATCGGGGGCTTCAATCGTTGGGCTTCAGGAAGATATTATGGATATGATAATCAGGGTTAAAAACCTTTCCGCGGGCGGAACTGTAACGATAATTTACGGGTATAAGAAAACAGGGATAGAGCCCGGGTTTGCAACCGCCGGCGCGGGTACTTACACGCTTGCAACTTATGTTGACCCGTTTGGCGCGGATATTCATCCTATCGCATCATCGCCGCTTATTCACGTTATACCGCCCACGTCTACAGTCACCGCCACTTTTACCATAACACCCACGCATTCGGCAACGCCCACTATAACGCAGACTTCAACAATAACTCTGACGCATTCAATAACACCCACGCATTCAATAACCCCCACTTTTTCAATCACGCAGACGCACACTTTTTCGCCCACAATTACCATAACCGCCACTGCCACAATAACGGCCACTGCAACTCCTACACCCACTGTTACCAATACCGCCACACCGTTCTGGGAAGTAATGGGAGCCAAAGGTATATCAAAAGGGCAGGCAGATTTTGATTCAGTGGATATTTATAATGGCATTATATATGTTGTCTATAGAGACCTGGGATATTCCGAAAAAGCCGTGGTGAAAAAATATGAATCCGGCGTATGGTCATTTGTCGGCCCTGAAGGCGGGATATCGGCAGGCATCGCATACGATACCGTCATTAAAGTATATAACGGAGTCCCTTATGTGGCGTACAGGGATGATACAAAAGGTTTTAAAGCAACTGTCAGAAAATTTATGGCCGGCAGCTGGCAGGATGTGGGCACCGCGGATATTTCAGATACGGCGGCATATGACATTTCTTTTGGGATAGATAAAAGCGAGGGTACACTTTATCTTGCGTACAGGGACGATGTAGATTACCTTCATGTAAGGAAATTCAGGGTAGCATTTGGGGAATGGGAAGAAGCGGGAACCACGTCGCCGTCAGTAAAGACCGCGGAGACGTCTCTTTTCGCCGTTGACGGCAATGTTTATGTTGCCTTTTCTGACCCTGATAAATCATTTAAATTAAGGGTGATATCATATGATATTTATGACGTTAAAGGCTGGGTGAATATTGGTTCAGCTGACGGTATTTCAATTGGCAATTCGTATTCACCGTCGGTGTTTGTGTATGACGGGACGCCATATGTGGCTTTCCGCGATACCGGTAATTCAGGAAGGGTATCGGTAATGAAATACGAAACCACGGTGTGGTCTTATGTGGGTTCGTCAACGTTCTCCAATACTAACTGTGATTCAATATCCCTGTTTGTGCATTTGGGTACGCCGTTTGTGGCGTATAAAGACGGCGGCAGGGGAAACACGGTAACTGTGGCAAGAAATAAAACAGGGGTATGGGAAATTGTGGGTTACGACATTTCAGACGGTGCCACGGAGTTTGTTGATTTATCATATGATATATCCGCGCAGATGCCTTACGTTATATTCCGTGATGCCACAGCATCATTAAAAGCCACTGTGATGAGATATACGGGAACTTATTAGTAAAAAAACGGAGGTAATAATATGAAAAAAATTATTGTATTTGTCCTTCTTGTTTTTATTGCGGCCGCTGCCATTTCATGTAAAAAGAAAACCGTTCCCGTGCCGTTTCCCGCTCCTGACCCTATAGCTAAAAGCGCGTCTGTATCAGCGGTGGAAGACGCAAGGGTTCCGGGAATTGAAAAGCGGCTTGAATATCTTGAACTTTTTCAGGAAATTTATATGTTTGAAATAAATTATTTAAGAAATAATGTCAGGGAGCTGACACTGGCGTCCATTGATGCGGAAGACGCGGAAGCGCAGGAACTTGCGGCACAGCGGTTTGAGGATGATAAAAGAAGGGCAGAGATGGGAAAAATTGTGGATGAGATTGGTAAAAAGGGAATGGAAAAGATAACGGTTGCAGACCTTAGGAAATACAGGGAAAAGATAAGGGAACAGATAGCGGAGTAAAGCTTGGATGCTTAGATGATTGGAAGGTTGGATGCTTAGATGGTTTGGTAGGCGCACCCTTTAGGGCGCGTTGTTTAGATCTTGGTGTTTAGTGTTTGTACTTAAATGTCAGGTATTTGTTTTAGTAGGGATAGCGCTCCCGCGCTGTCCGGGTCTTTCTTGGCCGTCGCAGCTGTTGAGTTTGGTATTTAATGTAGAGATAATATGAAAGATATTTAAGGCACCGCCTTGATATAATATCCATCAGGGCGTGCTTTCGCACCCCTACATATTAGTATCAAGGGAGGTGCCCTATGTATTATCTCGGAATTGATTGTCACAAGTATTTTTCTTATGTTACTGCTTTAGATGAGACCGGTCAAGTGAAATTCAAAGGTAAGATGGGCAACAGAAAAGATGATTTTGAGAAACTTTTAAACGGTCTTGGAGAGCGTTGTAAAGCCACAGTGGAAACGGGTTATGATTGGGGTATAATCTACGACATGCTGACGGAGATGGGAGTAGAAGTTATACTTGCGCATGCCAAGAAGATTAAGCTTATAACAATGAATCCGCAAAAGACAGATAAAAGGGATTCTCTGATACTGGCTCAGCTTTTAAGAACAAATATGATTCCAAGGGTATATGCTCCTACGCAGGAGATGAGAAGAAATAAAGCGGTATTAAGAGAACGGCAGTTTTATACGAAAATAAGGACTATGACCAAGAATAAAGTGCACAAATTATTACATCGTAATGGCATTAAGATGAACGGTTACAGCGATGCGTTCGGGAAATCGGGCAGACGGTATATGGAAGAAGCCGAACTGCCAAAAACCGAAAAAGTTTTGCTTGATAACGAATTAGATATGCTGGATGTAATAACTTCAAAGATAAAAACGGTGGAAAGAAGCGCCGGCGAAATAACAAAAGAAAACAGGTATGTAGAATTAATAAAAACAATTCCGGGTTTAGGTGTTGTTTTATCCAGAACGATTGCTCTTGAGATAGCGGACATAGCAAGGTTTTCAAAGGCGAAGAAGCTGGCATCTTATAGTGGGCTTGTTCCAAGAGAACACTCGAGTTCCGATCATATATACAGGGGCTCGTTAATAAAAGACTGCAACAAGCACCTAAAAGAAGCGTTTATAGAAGGGGCTTGGGTGGCGATAAGGTGCTCGGCTTATTTTGAGAGCATATATGCCAATGTTAAATCCAGACGCGGCGGGAATAAAGCAATTGTCGCGGTTGCCAGGCAAATGGCGGAGATAATATATTATATGTTAAAAGAAAACCGTCCTTATGTTGAAAGATATACAGCGGATAATAAAATGGCTGCCCTGTAGTGCGTCTAGTCGACGCGGGTAAGATTGCGTTGGACTGTTGTAGAGATTAGGGAGCCTAATTGGACAATTATATTGTCGGGACTTTATGTCTGCGACGAAGAGAAGACTAAAAGAAACTACTTTCAGAGATGAGATCAAGGCGTAAAAAGTGTTGACAAAGTCTTTCAGAGAAGACGC
>JAFGWA010000071.1 GCA_016937715.1 Candidatus Goldiibacteriota bacterium | reverse complement strand
TATAGCCACGCCAAGACAGGATCCAAGCGAATACGTAATTAATCTGTCCGCCGGATTATTTGTGACTTTCAGCGCTCCTATCTCGACTGTAATATCCATTTTATCGCCGCCTTATTTAATATATACCGAGGAACCTATCCTTTTAAAATCATTGCTTATTTCTATAAGGCTCTCGGTAAGCCCTATTATAAGCAGGCCCCCGGGTTTTAGCAGCCTGTGAAATTCCACGGCAAGCCTGCGCCTTAAATCCTTATCAAAATATATCATTACATTCCTGCACAAAATAACATCCAGGGGCCCGTTCATGGGAAAAGGCATCTCTGTCAGATTCAGCCTTTTGTAAACCACCATATTCCTTATCTCGGATTTCACAGCCATAAATTCCTTATCGCCTGACAATATTTTATTCATGTATTTATTTTTTATATCTTTAGGTATTGAATGTGTTTTCTCCATCTCATAAATACCCTGATGAGCGGTTCCAAGCACTTTAGTGGAAATATCCGTGGCAAGAATCTTTACGTCAGCCCGGGCGCTTAACGCCTCTTTTACCGTAAACGCCATGGTGTACGCTTCTTCCCCTGAAGAACACGCGGCAGACCACAGCCTGAACCTTGTCTGCCCGGCATCCTCCCATTTTGACAGCGCCTGTTTTACCACGTCAAAATGGCCGCTTTCCCTGTAAAAAGAAGTGACATTTGTGGCAATGGAATCCAGCAGCCGCACCAGTTCAACCCCGGTCTTATCTTCAATAACTGCCTTAAAATATTCATCATGCCCGGTAATTTGAAGCTCGCGCATTCTTTTTCTTACGCGCGCGGCAACCAGGGCTTTTTTTGCAGGCCCAAGCGTAATACCGCACTTATTGTGAATAAGGTCTTTTATTCTGTTATACGTATCATCATCAATCGTGCCTGGTTCCGAAGCCCTTCCGGGGAATTCCATTTCTGCCTCCTTCCCGCTTATGCGCAGGAATTTACAGCCATACAAACAAATGCTATCCGGGCGTATTGCCCACGCTTTCAAGTTCTTCGTTTGTCAGCACTCTGTCAATATTAAGAAGTATCCTTACAGTCCCTCTTGTCTTTGCCATTCCAAGTATGTAATTTGTATCCAGTTCCACGCCAAAAGAAGGTGTTGCTTCAATGTCAGCGCCGGCAATGTCCATTACCTCTGAAACCGAATCAACCAGTATGCCAATCTGTACCGGTTCCTTTTGTTTCATTATTTCCACCACTATTACGCATGTTTCATTTGTGTCGGCTTCAGATTCCATCCCGAATTTGCTGCGCAGTTCAACAACAGGAATTACACCGCCCCTTAAATTTATCACTCCGCGCACAAATTCCGGCGTCTTTGGAACGCGTGTTATAGGCATTAAACCTATAATCTCGCGCACCTTTAAAATTTCCACGCCATATTCCTCTTTTGCCAGCCTGAACGTAAGATACTTCCCCGCTTTAGCCTGTACTTCCACAGCATTCTGCATTTTCGCCTCCATTTTATCCGGCTGTCGCCATTTTAATTATTCCGTTTATATCTAAAATAAGCCCGACCTTTCCGTCGGACATTATTGTGCAGGCGGCTATTCCCTCTATTTTGCCAAAACTTTTCCCAAGATTTTTCACCACTATCTGCTGCGGCTCTAAAATTTCATCAACCGCTATTCCCGCCATTTTTCCGTTTTCTTCTATAATTACAACAATCTTTTCCCCGCTTGTTGTACTCTTTATACTCTCTTTTTTATTCAGCAGCGCGCTTAAACTGAAAACCGGTACAAGAGTGTCCCTGAAAGCCAGCATCACGCCTTTTCCGGCAACGGTGGAAAACAGCTGTGCCGGCGGTTTTGAAGACTCCACAATAGACAAAGACGGTACAAAATATTTTTCTTCATTTACTCTTACAGTAATAGCTTCAATAATGGCCGTAGTCAAAGGCAAAACAACCGTGAACTTTGTCCCCGCGCCCGGTTTTGAAACAACTTCCACGCGTCCACGCAGCTGTTCCACATTTCTCTTTACCACATCCATACCCACGCCCCTTCCGGACGTATCCGTAACCATAGACGCGGTTGAAAATCCAGGCCTGAAAATAAATTCAAAAATCTCCTGATCAGGCATCTGCGTTTCCGCGTCAACAAGCCCGTTTTCAACGGCGCGTTTTAATATCTTCTGCCTGTTAAGCCCTGACCCGTCATCTGAAAGTTCAATACAGATATTGCCCCCTTTATGATAGGCATTTAACTCCACCTGCGCGGTTTCAGGCTTACCGGCATCTTTTCTTTCCTTTTCGCTCTCAATACCATGATCAATGGAATTTCTGATCATATGTATTAAAGGGTCGCTTATTTTCTCCACCACAGTCCTGTCTATCTCCGTGTCTTCTCCATGGTAGGCAAAGTTAATTTTTTTGCCGTGTTTTCTTGAAAGGTCCCTGGCAACACGCGCCATTTTCTGAAACATACCGGCAACAGGTATAAGGCGCAGAGACAGGCCAAGTTCATGAAGTGTTTTTGTTGTCTTGTGAAGATGGTTTATATTCCCCATTGAAATAACGGAAGAATCCGCGCTTAATGACAACGCATTTACCACCATTGATTCAGCTATAACTATTTCGCCTATCGTGTCTATCAGATTATCAAGTTTTTCCAGGTCAATTTTCACCGTTTCTTTTATCCTGAAATCAGACTCTTTTGTTATTTTCTGTTCCTGCAGAGCGCCGGCTACATCCGCTTCAGACACAGTGTTTTTGTTTTCAAGAATTTCCCCAAGTTTTTCATGCGTCGCTTTTTGTTCTTCCAGAGCCTCTGTAAGCTGTGCTTCCTTCAGTTTGCCTTCCTGTACAAGTATTTCTCCCAGCCTTTGTTTTTCAGCACCTGCCGGAGCACCGGTGATTGAAAGCACAAGATCAAGCACAGCATCAAGATCCGCGGAGGTTATAAGGCCGGTTTTTTTTGAAGGGTTATCTTTAAGCGCGTCAACCATTTTTCTCACCGCGTCAGCCGCCGAAAAAAGTATATCAATAACAGCGCCGTTAAATACTATCGCCCCTTTTCTTGCCCCCGAAAGAACATTTTCCACCTCTTTAACAAGCATATGCAGCTCTATAAGTTCAAAAAAACCTGACAGGCTTTTCATTGTATGAAAAGCCCTGAAAAGGCTGTTAACCGCCTCTTCATCCCCGGGATTAGCCTCTACCGCAAGCAGCCCGGAATTTATATTTTCAAGGTGTTCGCGCGCTTCATTGATAAAATCGCCTACAAGGGAAAGGTCACCGCTTATTACACTTTCAATTTCCGGCAAAGTTTCTTCTTTCACCGTGTCTTTTGGCCTGTCTTCACCCTGAAAAATTGACGCAAGCATATTTTCAAACAAATGCGGGGCATCGCCGGCATTTCCCCTTTTTATCGCGGATTCAAAAGACTCCGCCGCCCTTTCAGCGGCTTTTGCCGCGTTATCATTTCCCTGAGCTTTCACAGCTTCGGAAAATTTTCTTATAGCGGACGCAATACCCAGAGCCGCTTCGTACCGCGGTTTTTTTTCTTTTCCCGTTAAATCAGCTTTTACTTTCATAAACGCAATATCATCCGCAACAGCGGCAGATACAGATTCACTGCCGGTTCCACGCAGAAGCGCCGTTATATTTTCCAGTATCCTTTTACAGGCCTGTTTCTCTTCCGCGCTTTTGGACAAAACAAGTTCACTAAGAAAACGCGCTTTTTCAGCCGCGGCTGAATATGACTCCGGATTCCTGAAATCCGCCATAACAAATTCAACTGACAGTTCTTCCAGGGCTTTTAACACATCAGTTTCTTTCATTATTCACCGGCCTGTTTTTTTTCGCATATCGCGAATGCAGCTTCAAGCGTCTTTAACATAAAATCCATCTCAATAGGTTTCAGAAAATACGCAAACACTCCCAAACCGCGCACTTCCCTTTCCAGGTCTATTGTCTCGTCGCCTGTCATGGCAATTACAGGCATATCCGGCTTCATCTTTTTGACCACTTTTATCATTTCCTGCCCGGACATTTTCTCCATATATATATCCGTTATCAGGACATCAAAACTTTCCTGCCCTATCAATTTTAACGCGGATTCACTGTCAGCGGCGGAATTGGCGCTATGCCCGGCTTTGGTAATTATGCCTGTCAGCTGGCCGCGTATGAATTTATCATCATCTGCTATAAGAACCCTGTACCGTTTATGCATAAATACCTCCATCTAATATATAGCAAGGGTCATGCCATAGCATCATCAGCAAACATCCATATTTTTAAGGCATTTTATTTATTCCATATCCACTCTGTCCCGATAATGATACAGTTTTACGCCTTTAAAAGATAAATCTTGTGTCATAAATGACACATACTTTTTTACTTAATTTAATACCTTTTTCAACGAATTACCCTTATTTAAAAAACTTAAAACAGCAGCCCCGCATACACAGGTCTGCTATTTTAAACCGCATGATCAAAATTTTTGAAACCGCAGTTGTTAAATGCATAAAGTATTTTTAGACAGGATTTTAGGATTTTAGCCGGCGCAACTTTTTCAGACCGATTTAAAACAATAACAGATATACCGGAGGTTTAAAGCAGGTTATATTTATTAAGTTTCCTGTACAATTTCGCCCTGCTTATTTTAAGTACAGACGCCATCTTTGCTTTGTTGTCGCCATGGGTCTGAAGCAGTTTAATCAGGTATGTTTTTTCAGCCATATCAAGATAAACAGACAAGGGCATTTCTTCTTTACAGTCGGGAATTGTTTCTTCCGCGGAAGAAACATAACTGTTGATATAGTCAGGCAGGTCTTTTACCCCTATTATTTCCCTGTTTCCGGACACCACAATAGCACGCTCCACCACATTTGAAAGTTCCCTGATGTTACCAGGCCATTTGTAATTTACAAGAAGGTCAACCGCTTCCTTTGAAAAGTTTTTCTTTCTTCCTGAATCTGACCGCGAAAGAAAGTGCGCTATAAGTTCGGGGATATCGCTGCTGCGTTCGCGAAGCGGGGGTAAAAACACCCTTAAAGCGTTAAGCCTGTAATATAAATCTGTCCTGAACCTGCCCTTTTCAATTTCCTCTTCAAGCACCCTGTTAGTGGCAGCCAGCACTCGTACGTCCGCTTTTATCTCTTTGGTTCCGCCAAGACGCCTGTAATCGCCATTTTCCAGTACACGCAGAAGTTTCACCTGTGCGGCAGGGTCCATCTCGCCGATTTCATCAATAAAAAGCGTACCACCGTCAGCCACTTCAAACAAACCGCGTTTTACGGAAGTAGCTCCCGTAAACGCGCCGGATTCATGGCCAAACAGTTCATTTTCAAGAAGGTCTTTAGGAAGGGCTCCGCAGTTTACCGCGATAAAAGCTTTCTGCGCGCGCGGGCCGGATTTATGTATTGCGTTTGCAACAAGTTCTTTTCCTGTTCCGCTTTCGCCCTCAATAAGAAGCGGCAGTGATGCCTGGGCGCTTTTTAATATAAAGTCATTAATTGACTGCACGGCGGGAGTATTGCCGGTTATCCCAAAATTCTCTTTTTTTGCGACAACGCCTTTTTTTAAATACACCGATTCTTCTTCCTTATATACCGATTGAATAATTTCTTCAATTTCATTTTTACCTTCAGGAAAAAAAACGTTTCCCGCCGCCCCTGCTTTTAAAGCATCCTGCCGTGTTATTTTCTCTTTGCCTGCCGAAAGTAAATAAATCTTTGTCAAAGGCAGTTTTTTCTTAAGTATTTTAATTATTACCGCGGCGTTTTCAGGGTTTACAAAGGCAATACGGTATGTGTCATCATCGGATAGTTTATTTATCTTCGCGCTGTTTATAAGTGTTATTTCCAGCGCGGGAAAACTGCCTGATAAACCGGCATAAAGTTCTTTCCTGACAGCCTCAACGCTGTCAATTAACAATAACTTCATCATGCCCCCTGTATCATTATTAAGACATAATATTTATATCATATCCGGCGTTAAAGCGCAACAATTCTCACTTTACAATCCTGTCCATCATGTGCCCCGGCATATAATAATACGCAAGCCTGTAAAGCGCCGCTGTTATTACAATCAACACAGCTACAAACGCCGGCATTATTTCAAGGCCCTGATATTTGGCAATTAAACCCGCAAACCAGGGCAATACCGCGTATCCCAGCCCGGACGCGGCCATCTGCATCCCCACAACATTAAAAGCGTGCTGCCCGCCCACCCTTTTTTCAGTACCTGACACAAGGGCCGGAAACACTGGCCCTATGGCAAATCCGTTCAGCACTACGCCCGCGTAATCCAGCGCTTCATTAATATTTAGCCATATCAGCAGTACACCAATAAAAGATACCGTAAGGCTAAGATATATAAGTTTATACGTCTTCATAAATTTTGAATAGAATCCCGCCGATATCCTGCCAAGCGTGTATGCACCCCAGAAAGCACCGGCTATGAAACCTGATACGGCAGGTTCAAAACCC
>JAFGWA010000070.1 GCA_016937715.1 Candidatus Goldiibacteriota bacterium | reverse complement strand
CATTTAACACTTTCTTTATTTCTTCATAAGTTCTTACTTCTTTAATACTCATATGCTTTTTATCCTTTCCCGTCATGGCGCACCTCCGTATTTCTATGCTACCACGCTTCGGAATAGGACATTTCTATTTTGCATATTTAGGACATTATCACTTTGCGGTTACATAAGGATAGTGAGTACGGGCAGATGCTTGGAAGCTTTGATGCTTGGAGGCTTGGTCATTTTGTGATACACGCCCTGGTAGGCGCACCTTTTAAGGTGCGGCATTTGATTTTGTATTATAATTGAAAAACTTGCGGCTTGCCTTCTAATCCAGAACTACTATATTGCTTCGGCGGCCAAGTATAAAAGAATCTAAAACAAATCAACTGCCCCGGGCTGAAGACCCGCGTCTGCCAAGACTTTAAATACAAATCATTAAATCCAAATCAACTGCCGCGGGCTAAAGACCCGCGTCTACCAAGACGTTAAATACAAACCATTAAATCCAAATCAACTGCCACAGGCTGAAGACCCGCGTCTGCCAATACTTTAAACATAAAACACGGGATGACGTCGTTAATTTGTCTGTTTAAAGCAAGACGCAATATATTGCGTCTCTACATTAAAAACAAACATAATAAATACGGGTTATTTATATATCGTAGATTTGATTGTGACTTCCACGCGGCGGTTCTTGGCGCGGCCTTCTTCTGTTGAATTATCCGCTATCGGGAACATATCCCCGTTGCCTTCTGTCCTTATGCGCGACTCTTCTATGCCCAGCAGGTTAACCATAAAAAACTTAACCGCATCGGCCCTTTTAAGCGACATTTCAAGGCTTTCTGAATTTGTACCGTCAGTAAATCCGGAAACAAGAATTTCTGATTCTTCGTATTTTTCTAAAACTTTTTTCATGTCTTTCAAAGCGCTGTACGCGGAAATTTTTACGTCCGCTTTGCCTTTGTCAAAAAGCGCGTCCGAAGAATACGTAAGTTTTATCTCTTTTAAAAGCACAACCTGTGACTGCGGTTCTGTCTGGGATTTGTTCCCAAGTTTATCCCACGCTGACATAGCGTAATAATATATCTGCCCGGTTACCACGTATTCCCCGTTATTGCCTTTGCCGTCCCACCTGTACTTCTCCGGCGGAGCGCCCCTGCCTGATACCGAATAAAACACTTTTTTGTCTATATCCCATACATTAAGCTGCCATTTATCAATACCGTTTTTATCTTCCGCGGACATTGATATAATAGAAGGTATTATAAGGGCTTCCTGCTGGCCCGGCTTTATCAGTTTGGGTTCCGCCGTCATGAAGACCACAGGCGGGGTATTATCCACTTCAAAAGTCTCTGTATTTGAAATTGACTTTCCCTGCCTGTATGCGGCATTTGCTTTGGCCGTGTAAATACCGTCAGGGATTATTAACTGCCCTGTGCCGTACCAGCTTGCGCTGTTTTTAACGCTGTCCACCTGAACTGAGGCAATGGGAATTTCATTATCGTCGCCGAATATTTCCACATCAGAAGAAAGCACTTTTTCTTTTGACTGATATATGGCATCAAACTCCACAAAATCTTTATACCCGTCGTTGTTTGGCGAAAACACTTTCTGTTTGACTTTAAGTTTAAGCGGCGGAGTACCCCAGACGTACGACATTGAAAAACGGTGGGTTGCGCCAAGTTCATCATAACCTTCATACGCGTAATCAATATTAAAACCTTCAAGTTTTATTCCACAGCCGGCGGTAGGCTGATTAAAGCCCCCGAATTTGTACCCGCCCCTTAAATACAACATATCAAAAACCATATATTCCACGCCGAACATATACTGAAAATCATAATCCACATGAAGGTTAAACTGCGCGCCCGCTGTCAGCACTCCGCCCGGAATATCCAGCCTGTCAGACACGCCAAGGTGCAGAATTTTAGGGGGTTCAGCGCCCGCGTTTTCCATTTTTAATTCAGAACCCAGATTGTTAATTGTCACGCCAAAACCAAGCAGATTTTTATTAATCTCCATCTTATAAAGCATTCCAATATCAGCCGTAATGTTGGAACCCGAAAAATCACTGATGTTCTGCGAATTGTATCTTAATCTTACGCCGGCTGAAAGGTACTCTTTTATGCTCATTGCGTACGCAAGGGCAAAAGAGTAATCATACGGGTTAAAACTTTTTATCGTGAAAGAATCCCAGTTAAGCCCTGAATTTAGATACCCGTAGCTTGTATCCTGCAGCGCTGTTGTCTGCTGCATTCTGCCGCCGGACAAATAAGAGAATGAAGCTCCAAGCTTCGCGCTTTCCATAAGCGGAAACGGGAAAACAAGGGCGATATATTCATAATTAATGTTCTGAAACCAGCTGACATGGGATAAATGCAGGTCATACGCCAGCACGTGGGAAATTCCGGCAGGATTGTAAAACATGCCGTATGTCCCTTCGGAAATACCTTCATACGCCCCTGCCATAGCTGCCGCCCGCGCAAACGGGCTTATCTTTAAAAAATTCACGCTGGTTGTACCGGTTATTTCTGTCCCGGCAAAACTGTTTATGGCAACAGCTGCTGATATTAATAAAAACAGAAAAAACTTTTTCACTTTACCATTTCCCCTTTTTCTTCCAGCTCCGGCAGCTGTTTTAAAAATTCCCGTATTTGCTGCTCGTCATCCATTTTAAAAAGCGCCACCCTTGCGGCTACCGCATTATTAAACCCCTTAAGATACCGCCCAAAGTATTTACGCATTTCAAAAACCGCCCTGTGACCCCTGTATTTTAACATTTCTTCATAGTGAAAAGAAGCAAGTTCTATGCGTTCCCTGAAAGACGGCTGATAGCCGGGCTCTTTAATTTCCCTGAATATAAAAGGGCTGTTCATCGCGCCGCGCGCAATCATTACCGCGTCCACTTCTGTTTCCTTTTTCATGCGCAGCGCGTCTGCCGCTGTCATTATATCACCGCTGCCCGTTACAAAAAGGCGCGATTCCTGTTTTAACCTTTTAAGTTCGTCCCAGTTTGAATGCCCTTTAAACATCTGCGTTCTTGTCCTGGGATGAAGGCATATAAAGGATACCCCGTTGTCTTCCGCCATTCTGTTAAATTCCATAAAATTTCTGTGCTTGTCATCCCATCCGCTTCGTATCTTTATGCCTACCGGAATTTTAACCGCGCCGACAACCGCCTTTACAACCTCTTCCGCTTTTTTTATATCCTTCATCATGGCGGAACCTGACCCGCCGTTTGTTACCGCCCTTGCGGGGCAGCCGAAATTAATATCAACCGCATCAAAACCAAGCGCCTGCGCCCTTGCCGCTGCCTCGCCGAATAAAGCGGGTTCTTTGCCGAACAGCTGCAGCCCTATCGGGTGCTCTTCTTCATCATACCTGTACAGAGGCTCTATTCTGTCGTGATATCTGGCCATTGTGTGTTCATTAATCATCTCTGTCCAGACGAACGACGCGCCGAATTTCTTTGCTATTTTTCTGAAAGGCGAATCCGTATATCCGGCCAGCGGCGCAAGCACATACGGAAACTGCCTTATACTTTCAAATATATCCACAACTGTCAGCTTTTCTTCTTTAATGTTTTTACTTTATTCTCAAGTTTCTTTATTTTTTCTTCAACTTCGTCAATCCCGATTCCCAGCATGTCCGCTATCCTGTTTGTGATTATAAAAATAAATACAATGGCGATTGTGGATACCCCGGCCACCAGATACATTCCCATACCCGTGGCAAGGCCAATTCCCGCAACAGCCCAAAGGCTTGCGGCT
>JAFGWA010000069.1 GCA_016937715.1 Candidatus Goldiibacteriota bacterium | reverse complement strand
GCGCACCTCCATATTTCTATGCTACCACGCTTCGGAATAGGACATTTCTATTTTGCATATTTAGGACATTATCACTTTGCGGTTACAATAATTAATTCGCGTCAGTAACAGTAAGCCCAAAATTGTTTCTTTGATTATAATTTTGGCGGAATTATAAACGCCCTGTCATGGGTCTTAATCCCGGACAGGGCGTTTGTTTTAATAATCCTTTCTAAACCCAAATAATTCCTTGACACTATTATTTATTGTATTAAAATCATTGCAGGATATAAAATTCCTTTTTTTTAGCGCTTTATTTAAACGGTTTAATTGAATCCGATGATGGGGGTTTTATGATAAGAAAAACTGTTTTGAATGCGAAGTATAACGCGATAATCATCATGGCGGGTATGTTTCTAATTCTGTCTTCCTTAATATACGCCACGCCTTTATCGCAGAACGGGCAGCTGAAGGTTGTAGGAAATCAGCTTTCAAATGAATGCGGACAGGCTGTGCAGTTAAGGGGCGTTTCCAGCCATGGGCTTCAGTGGTACGGTTATGCAAGCTGCATGGATTATTGCTGCGCGACAGAATCTGCTATTAATTATCTTGCAAATACCGCCGGAATTGATATTTTTAGAATTGCAGTTTATCCGGATGATGATCCCACATTTGGTTACATATCAAATCCCAGCGGATTTACGGCACAGGTCAACAATCTTGTTCAGATATGCGAACAAAACGGGATATACGCCCTGATAGACTGGCATGTAATGGGTGAATCCAATCCGCTTGTGAATCTGACATATGCCCAGCAGTTCTGGAGCGATATGGCAACCGCCCATAAGGACAGAAAAAATGTAATATATGAAATTTGTAATGAGCCAAATTATACAAACGGCGACGGCTCATGGACAAACATAAGAACTTACGCGAATACAATAATACCTCTTATAAGGGCAATCGATCCTGATGCTGTAATAATAGTGGGAACCCCAAACTGGTCACAGCTTGGTTCCGATGTTGTAAATAACCCGCTTTCTTATTCAAATATAATGTACACATTCCACTTTTACGCGGCAACTCATGATACAAGCATGCTTACTCCGTACATAAACCAGCTTCCCATATTTGTCACTGAGTGGGGGGCCACAGAAGCATCAGGCGCGGGAGGTACAAACTATATCAGGGCGGATGAATTTATAAACATAATGGCGGGCAATACAGGCGGCCCGAAAATAAGCTGGTGTGGATGGTCATGGTCAGAGGCTCCGGAAACTTCAGGTATGCTGAATGTCGGAGCGTGCACTTCAGAAAACTGGACATCTTTGAAACCGACAGGTGATTATGTTATGGGAAAGATTTCAAGTCCCGCTGATAGTTTTGGCACATGTTCTGTTCCAACCCCTACGCCTACCAGCAACGGGCTTACCCCAATACCAACCGAAACCATTCCGGCAACAGACCTGCGTCTGGACAGCATGACGGACGGTGACGACACCAGCAATGTATGCACATACTGGTATTCATACGATGACAGTAATGACTGTACCGATAAGGACTGTGTGGCCAATCCGCATGGAAATTCGCAGATAGTTCCATGGTCAAAGGATCATTGGGAGGATCTTGGCCTTCCGGTTCAGAAATTCTATATGCAGGCGCCGGGAAGAAACGGCGCGGGTGATTACGCCGCGCGCATTACAGGTGTGGTTACCACAACGTTCTTATACGGCTTTACCGGGCTTGGGCTTCCGCTTGTGGAACCGGAAGGCCCGGTTAACATAAGCAGCGCGACAGGAATAAGTTTCTGGTGTAAAAGCAGCGCGTCAAGGGATTTCAGGCTTAAGATAAATTCGCCGCAGGCATTCGGCGGAAAGTTAGATGAAGACATGTACGGTTATGTCTTTACAGCCGGAACTTCATGGCAGAAAGTAACTGTTGATTTTTCCAGCCTGTTATTTTCACAGGAAGGCTGGGGCGACAAAACAGTGACAAAAACAATGGCGCTGTCCGCCGTGGATACAATACAGTGGCAGACTGAAGGCCAGGATGGCGCGCCATATAATTTTGATTTGTGGGTTGATGACGTGGTGCTTATAAACGCGCCGGCAGCCCTTAAGACAGTAGCGGCGGGCGGATGTTCGCCGCCGACTAACACGCCCACGTGGGACCCGTTACAGCCCACATATACTCACACGCCAACACCCGCTTATGAAATGCGGGTTAACTGCGGCGGCGCGCAATACACTGACGGCGCTGGAAAAATATGGCAGGCCGATAAGGCTTTTACAACAGGTTCATGGGGATACGAAGGCGGCGGCGGAGTTGCCGATAATTCAGCCAATGGTGTAGCCGGTACCACGGACGACACCCTTTACCAGTTTGAAAGATGGGGAAGCCCGTTTTATAGGTTTACATTGCCCAACGGCACTTATCAGGTTACATTAAAATTCGCGGAGATGTATTTTACAGGAACGGGTTCAAGGGTTTTTGATGTATTAATTGAAGGTGTTACTGTTGTTGATAATCTGGATATTGTAGCCGCGGTTGGGGCAAAAACCGCGCACGATGTCACGGTAATTGTTACCGTGTCTGACGGCAGGCTTGACATAACTTCAAGCGCGTCTGTTGACGGCGCGCTGTTTAACGCCATTGCAATTGTGGGATACTCTTCGCCTGTTAACACGCCTACGTACACTCATTCCGCCACATATACCCGTACTTTTACGCGCACATATACAAGAACAGCTACAAGGACCGCCACAAGGACGGTAACAGCCACGGCTACAAGGACATCAACGGCGGTTATTCCGTTAACCAATACAGCCACGCGCACGGCAACAATTACAAACACGCCTTATTGGTCGCTGACTGCGACAAGGACATCCACTGCCACGGTTACAAATACAAAGCAGGCGGATACTCCCACATATACAGCTACACGGACAATAACACCAAGCCCCACAAATTCAAGGACTATAACAACTACCATTACGCCGACTGTTACTGTTACGCTTACTTCAACTGATTCGCCGACGCCCACGGCAACAACAGGGGCGTATCTGACAGCCGTTATAAATGTTTCTCCGGACACCGTTAATACCGGCGATACCATCACTGTAATAATGCAGGTGGAAAACACAGGCACAGGCGCTGCCTCTGATGTATTGCCTTCAGGCCTTGTGCCTTCGGGCACGGGAAGCGTAACATTGGTTTCGGCGCCGTCTATAGCGGTAACCATACCGGCGGGAGGTGCCGCTTCGTTTACCTGGATATATACCGCGGCATCGCAGGGTGTTGTGACATTGCAGGCAAGCGCGGACGGTATTGACGCTGTTGGGACATGGCCGGTAACAAGCGGTATTGTCACAAGCAATAATCTGGCAATAGGCGTGCCGCTGCCCACAAATACACAGACATATACTTCTACAGACACCGCGACAAATACGCCCACTTTCACGCATACATTTACCGCTACAGACACGGCAACAGATATGCCTACGCAGACTTACACAAACACACCTACGGACACAACAACTGATATACCAACTGAAACATCCACGCATACGCCTTCTTACACGTCCACGCATACAGCCACAGATTTGCCGACAGGGGCAAGCACGTACACGTTCACAAATACTCCCACTGTTACGGCAACGCATACTGATACCGCAACCAACACTCCGACGGATATCCCGGTTGAAACTTTCACGCACACTTCAACGTATTCCGCCACCAATACTTTTACGCGGACAAATACGGCTACAAATACTTTCACGTATACATATACGCACACAAGGACGTCAACATATACTCCTGTTGACACATCCACATATACTCACACGCCTACAAATACCCCTGAAAATACCGCTACGCACACTAACACTCCGGAAAACACATTTACGCCCACGCCTACTTTAACTCCGGCGGATTCCAAGGACCTTAAAATTACGGATGAATTTGTATTCCCAAACCCGTATAATCCGAATCTTGGATTGCCTTTCAGAATAAGGGCGGCTTTTACCGGCGGTTACGGCAATGTAAGCGTAAAAGTATATACCCAGTCGCTGCGGTGTGTTAAGGAATTTACTTTTGACGGGTCGGCATGGCCGGGGGTAAGGACAATGGAAGTTCCCGCGCCTGTGCTTTCAAATCTGGCGTCCGGCAGCTATTATTTTGTGATAACGGCAGAGGACAAAAACGGTCAAAAAGCCGCAAGCGGAATTTCAAGTTTAATAATACTTAAATAAGCAGCCGCAAAATATTTTAAACGCCCTGTTTGGGGTCAGCCCCCCGACAGGGCGTTTGCTTTTATATGTTTTGCGTATTACGTTAATGTTGTATAATCCTTTATAGCGCTTAAGACAATAGGGGAAGGCGCAATATGATAACAGGAGTTATATAGAATGAAAAATATTATTGTCTTAATGCTTGCCTTATCCGTTTTTATCCTTCCGTTTATCGGGTGCAAAAAAACAGCAGCCCCCACAATGCCGGCGCCTCCCGACACCATGATGACCGTAACTGAAATAATAAAAATATCTGATTCTGTGCGCGCCACGCAGACTTATGAAGCCGCGTCAACATCAACAGCGCTTGCGGCACTTTTTACCCATACAGCCACGGCGACAATCACTCCCACTCCCACAATCACAATAACCGCGACACGTACAGTTACCGCGACCGTTACATGCACAAGCACCGCGACTCCGCAGGTTTATGTTCTTTACGATTCTCTCACAGAAGGGCCGTCGCCGGACCCGGCCAAATGGGATTTTCAGAGTTCGGGAGCGGAAAATTCCATAAATGTAGGTTTCGGTAGATTTGATTTAAGGGCAAAAACAAGTGTTCCGGGAAGCGACGCGGTTGTTTCAATGACATCAAAATGCCCTGACGGCACAAAGGCATTTAAAGGGCGTATCTATAATTATGCATTCAGCAGCGCGGGAATAAATGATTCTGTAATTTTTGCGATAGAAATTGGAAATTCACAGGACGGTTTTACTGAAATGTTTTATCAGTTTGCCAGATTTTATTTTGAAGGAAGTATTATAAATTTTGAGATTAAACATGTATCAGGGAATAATTATACCGTAAGTATCAACGGTAGTGCGCCTGAAAATGTTCTATACGCGCATCAGCCCCAGGTCAGAATGAAACTGTCAGTGCATTTAACATCAAATTATATAGGTGCAACGGCCGGCGCGGTTTATTGGGCAAAGGATTTTTATTACTACTGATACAATATCAAACTAAAATAAACCGGTTTTTTGATATGTTGAACGGTTATAATTGTTATTGTTTCATAGGCTATTTGCGTTTTTTTAGTTTTCCATAGACGTCTTTTGTTATTTCCATGACAAGATTTTTGTCATTGTCGTTCAGATTTTTAAGCAAAAGTTCTATTTGTTTCTGGTATTTGTCTTTGCTGTTAACAGGGGAGGATTTAAAGTTAATAAGATTTGTAACAGGGGTGTTAAGGGCTATTGCAAGTTTGTGTATGGTTTCAAGGCTGCATTTATTTCTGCCTCTTTCTATCTGGCTTATAAAATTAGAACTTATTCCCGATAACTCGGCAAGCCTTTCCTGTGTAATATTTGATTTCGTTCTTATTTCCTTTAATCTCTTTCCTGTTTCTTTATAGATGTCCATTTAGCCACCCCGTTTCATATGATTATAGTAAAAATCATATTACCACTGGTGCTATATAACAACATACTATAAATTAGTATGTAACTTGACTTATGGATATAATAATGGTAAAAGTATAATATGATGTTTAAAGATAAATATGAACCTTGGGGCGGGTGAATTTTATAAGGGTTTGGAGGGGATATGGAAAGTGTTCAAACGGAGGCGCTGCTGCGAAAAAAATACGAACTGATACACGCGAGTGATCGTGCCGGCGACTTGGTGAAAAAGAATCAGTTAACAAAACAGCTGGTGAAGGTTGAAGAGTGGATAGAAGAAGCAAAGAAAAATATTGATTGTGGTAAAAAAATGATTAATCAGGAGCCGCTATCAGGGCTGCGTGATAATGGCGGCACGGAAAACCCGGTTTCTGATTTTCAATCCGCACGGGAAATTTCCGGCAGGACATAAAACGCCCCGAATAAGGTATAGTGATCTGACGGAACCTCAATAAAAATCCTTTTTATTGTTTAGTAATTTATACTTGATTGATAATCCTATCTGTGTTAACCTTTTAATAAGTTAACCAAAGTTAACCTTTGTGAAAGTTAACATAAGGAGGGTTTGTGGTGAAGAAGGAGTTTTACAGCATTCCGGAACTTGCAAAGCTGATGAACATAAGCCGCATAGCGGTTTATAAGAAGGTAAAAAAAGGGCAGATAAAGGCTAAAAAAGCGGGCAGAGATTACATAATTCCGTCATCGGCGGCGGAAGAATTCATCGTAAATGATGAAGAACCGGCCAAATATGGAGAGATACATGTTTTCAGGCCGGAAGATCTTAAAACGGGCATTGAAGCCAGATTGACCAAAGATACGATATGGCTGAATCTTAACCAGATGTCTGTGCTTTTTGACCGGGATAAATCCGTAATTTCAAGGCACATTAAAAACGTATTTGACGAAAAAGAGCTTGTCAGGGATTCAGTTGTTGCAAATTTTGCAACAACTGCGGCTGATGGAAAAAAATACGATACAGAGTATTACAGCCTTGATGTTATTATTTCCGTGGGTTATAGGGTAAAATCTTCCGCCGGAGTGCAATTCAGAATATGGGCTACCGGGGTTCTTAAACAGCATCTTGTTCAGGGGTACACCATAAATGAAAAGCGGTTAAAAGAAGCATCTGCCATGTTTGCCCAACTGCGCACAGCGGTAAATCTGCTTTCCAGGTCTGTTCAGGATGAAACCTTTAAAGGCCTTGAAGCAGAACTTATATCTGTTATTAACAGTTTTGCAGGATCGCTGAACATACTTCAGGGTTATGATGATATGAAATTAAAGGCCGGCGGGAAAAAGAAACAGGAATATGAACTTACATATGAAGAAGCGTTGACACAGATAGAGAAGGCAAAAAAAGAGTACATAAAACAGAAAAAAGCGTCATCGCTTTTTGGAAAAGGCAAAGGCGACAAATTAAAAAGTTTAATAGGCGCGGTTAATCAGTCTTTTAACGGCAAAGACGTTTACCCTACAGCAGAAGAAAAAGCCGCGCATTTATTATATTTTGCCGTAAAAGACCACCCGTTCGCGGACGGCAATAAACGCATTGCCGCCATTCTGTTTCTATATTACCTTGCAAAAAACAACCTGCTTTATAAACCCGACGGCAGCCCTTCTATCAGTAACGGCGCGCTTGCCTCGCTTACGCTTTTAACCGCAATAAGCGCTCCTGCGGAAAAAGACACGATTGTGAAAGTGATATTAAATGTAATGCGGGCGGGGTAAGGTAGAATTGAATCGCGCCGTGTTTCCGGAATTTTTTGGGAGCATACATATTTAAAATATTTTTTCTTTGATAAAAAAAACAATTAATGTAAAATGATTTAATAAAGTTTTTGGAGGAAAAGATGAAAAAAAGGCAGTCTTGGGGATCACGGCTTGGCATTATTATGGCGGTGGCGGGTTCTGCAATAGGGCTTGGCAACTTTTTAAGGTTTCCGGTACAGGCCGCGTCTAACGGCGGCGGCGCTTTTATGATTCCTTATTTTGCAGCGCTTTTGCTTGTGGGAATTCCGCTTATGTGGATTGAATGGACGGCAGGGCGCTATGGCGGCGGTTTTGGACACGGTACAGCGCCGGGCATATTCCATACAATGGGAAACAAAAACCGTTTTATTAAATATTTCGGGGTAATAGGCATGTTTGGGCCTGTAGCTATTTTCCTTTATTACTGTTACATAGAATCATGGCTTCTGGGATTTACTTTTTATTCGCTTACCCCGCAGTACGCAAAGGCGCTTGAAGCCGGGCTTACCGCGGAATTCTTCGGCAATTACATAACCGTAAAATCGCCCTTATCGCCGGCGTACATATTTTTTATAATAACTTTTTCGCTGAATTTCCTGATTCTGTTTTTTGGGATAAAAAACGGGATAGAGCGTGTGTCAAAATTTTTAATGCCTGTTCTGCTTATGCTTGGATTATTTTTAACAATAAGAGTTCTTACCCTTGATTCCGCGGGAACTAAAATGGGATGGTCTGTCAACGAAGGCCTTGGTTTTATGTGGAATCCTGATTTTGCGGTGTTAAAAAACGCAAAGGTATGGCTTGCCGCGGCAGGGCAGGTGTTTTTTACGCTTAGCGTGGGAATGGGCGTTATTATTACGTATGCCAGTTATTTAAAGCAGGAAGATGACGTGGCGTTGTCCGGCCTTACTGCCGCTTCCACCAACACGTTTGCCGAAATAATAATAGGCGGCAGTATTGTAATACCCGCGGCTTTTGCTTTTTTCGGGCCGGAAAAAATAATACAGGTGGCGGGCAGCGGCGCCGTAAGCCTTGGTTTTATAACGATGCCCATGGTGCTGGCTGAAGTTCCGTTTTCCGCGCTTTTTGCCTTTGTATGGTTTCTGCTGCTTTTCTTTTCGGGCATCACTTCATCCATATCCATGCTTCAGCCTTCAATAGCGTTTTTTGAGGACGAGTTTGACACATCAAGAAAAAAAGCCGTGGCAATAATAGCGGCTGCCACATTTATCCTTATTCAGCCCGTAATATTTTTAATGTCCCACGGGCTTATTGACGAGCTTGATTTCTGGGGCGGGACTTTTGCCCTTGTCCTTTTTGGTACTTTTGAAGCTGTGCTTTTTTCGTGGGTATTTGGCATAGATAAAGCGTGGGAAGAAATCCACAAAGGCGCGCAGATGCGCATTTCAAAAATTTATAAATGGGTCATCAAATATATTACCCCGTCTTTCCTGATTGTAATACTTGTCATGTGGTTTGTTCAGGACGGCTGGCCGGTTATAACGATGAAAAACACCCCTGAAGCCGACAAAGTGTATGTATTGTGGACAAGGATAGGCCTTGTGGCGCTTTTTGCGGCCTTGTGCCTTATGGTAAAACTTGCGTGGAAAAAACGCAGAGAAGAGGGGAAAGAATAAAATGAAACTTTCAGGCATAATTTTTATGGCGTCCGCGTGGCTGGCAATAATTTTTACCCTTGTTTACTGTTTTATAAGGATATTTAAAGAGAAGAAACAGAAACCGTAATAAAAGATGTTTTTTTAAAAAATATACCCGTGCCATAAAGCACGGCGCTAAATAAATATTACCGGAGGTTTGTATGTCTCAGCCAAAGCTTGAATTTATAGGTAATAAAGCCGTGTTAAAAGCGTCGGGAAGATTATGTACTTCGGAAGAAGAAATAATAAAAAGTGATTTTTTTAAAGAGGTTATAAACCGGTACATTGACAGCCTTGCCGAAAGGCACTCTGTGCTTCTTAATATATTTGGAGAAGAGGAAAAAGGTTTCTTTGAAAGGATGAGCGGATTTTTTGCGGATATGAAAAAAGGCGGGGCTGATAAAAAAACAGTAAGCGAAAAAAGGGAAATAACAATGGAACAAAGGGATATGCTTATTTCGGTTTTTTCTTATTTGTGCAAGATAAAAGCTGAAGAAACCGTAAAACTTGTGCCGGGTTCGGAAAAAATTCTTTCGGACCATGTGCTGTTATTTGAATTTGTACAGGGATTATATGAATACTGGAGAAAATTTGACAGGTTCCTTCTGCTTAATGATTCTGAAAATATAATGAAACCCAAAGAAGTGATAAAACAGGATGTGGAAAAATTAACTGTTCTTGTAAGAAGCACTTACAGGAACATAAAAGATAATTTATCTTTAAGCCCTTCAAAAATTTTCAGGCAGGTAAGGGCCGGCGTTGAAATAACGGCAATTATAAAAAAGCATCCCGAGTTTCCGCTTGGCGGCGTTTATAAAACGCTTACAGAAGTCCCTTTTATAACAAATATTATATTGTCCCCGCCTTTAATCTTAAACCCGCTTAACAATAAAAGAAAAGGCAGTTATGTAAGGGTGGATGTAAACCCCGCTGAGTCCGCGGGAATTAACCCGGACAGGTGGCTTTGTTATCCTGCAAAAGCGGGTGATGTACTGATTTATGTTTATTTTAATGAAAAGTTTATGGATCTTGGTATGTCTTTATGCAACCTTTTTGAACTTGCCGATGAAGAAGAACTTAAACGCAAGCCCGACGCTGTATTTTTTTACGGCGTTACTGAACCTCCTGTAACAGGCGCTGACGGCATGAAGAACGTAATTCATGAGGACAATCAGGAAGGCATTTTTACGGCAAGCGTTCCGGGAGACGATGAATTTGGATACTTTGGATACCTTAAAAAAATGATACTTACGCTGCATAATTCCATTATGATGAAAAGGGGCAGAATGCCTTTTCACGGCGCGTTTGTGCGCGTGATTTTAAAAGGCGGAAAAAGCGCAAACGTGCTTTTAATGGGCGATTCAGGCGCCGGAAAGTCAGAGACAATAGAAGCTTTCAGGGCAATAGGCGACGAATATATTCAGGATATTATAGTGGTGGCTGATGATATGGGTTCAATGGAAATAAACAAGAAAGGCGGCATCACCGGCTACGGCACGGAAATAGGCGCTTTTTTAAGGATAGACGACCTTGGCCCCGGTTACGCGTTTGGCCAGCTTGATAACGCCATTATGATGAGCGTAAGCCAGGCAAACGCCAGGCTTATAATTCCCATTACGCCTTATCAGACAGTTATAAAAGGGCATGAAGTTGATTATATAATTTACGCCAATAATTATGACGCTGACGGCGAGGCGATAGAAAGATTTGCTTCGCCGGAAGCGGCAATTGATGTTTTCAGGGAAGGGAAAGTGATGAGCAAAGGAACCACAACGTCTACGGGGATTGTAGGCACTTATTTCGCGAATATTTTCGGCCCGCCCGTATATAAAGAACTGCACGAAAAAATAGCTTCTGAATTCTTTAAAGCGTTTTTTAAAAAGGGGATATATGTGGGGCAGATGCGTACACGCCTTGGCGTGCCGGGAATGGAACGGGAAGGCCCTGAATCAAGCGCCAGGGCGCTTCTGGATCTTATTCTTAAAAGCTGAACATAAAAACGCGGCGCGGATATATTACGGTTTTTTACATAAAAGGCCTTAAGCCCTTGACAAACAACCGGATAAGGCTTAAAGTGAATTTGTTAAAAAAATCAAAAAATAAAACCGTGACGCATTAAAAAAAATCATTTACACCGGCGGTTATTATTTTTTACGGAGGCCGAATAATGAAAAAAAGTATTTTTATCGCGGTAATATTTTTGATTTTATTTATCTTTATCTCCTGTAACAAAGCCCCCAAAGACACCGTTGTTTTTTCAACAGGCGGAGCTCCCGCGGAACTTGCCGTATGGGAAGAAGTTATAAAAGATTTTACCGCTCTGACGGGCATAAAAGTTGAATTGAACCGCCAGCCGACTGATTCTGATTTAAGAAGGCAGGGGCTTGTGGTTCCGATGAAGGCAAAAAAAACAACCCCTGATGTATTTATGATGGATGTCGCGTGGATAGCGCAGTTTGCCGCTTCCGGATGGCTTTTTGAATTCCCAAAAGAGTACGCGGATAAAGGGGTGTTTTTTGAAAGTATAATTTCCACCGCTGACGTATATAATGATAAAGTTATCGCGCTTCCGGTAAACGTTGACGGCGGTGTTTTATATTACAGAAAAGATATCGCAAAACCGCCTGAAACATGGGAACAGCTTGTAATGCTTTCAAAAAAACATAATATGCCTTTTGTATGGCAGGGAGCCCAGTATGAAGGCCTTGTATGTAATTTTCTTGAATACGCGATAAGCGCCGGCGGCGGAATAAATCTTGAATCAAAAAATATTGTAAATTCCGGGGAAAATATAAAAGCGCTTGCTTTTATGAAAGGGCTTATTCACGCTGATAAAGTTTCTCCCGCAAACACTTATACGGAAATGAAAGAAGAAGAGGTAAGAAATGTTTTCCAGTCGGGCAAAGCCCTTTTTGAAAGAAACTGGCCTTACGCGTGGGCGCTGCATGAATCCGATGATTCGGCGGTAAAAGGCAAAACAGGTATAGCGCCGCTTCCTTATTTTAAAGGCAATAAAAGCGCGTCAACGCTTGGAGGCTGGCATGTAGGGGTTTCCCGTTATTCTGTAAATAAGGATAAAAGCCTCAGATTTGCTGAATATATAACTTCTTACGATGTTCAGAAAAAATTTGCCTTAAAACTTGGATGGAACCCCGCGCATAAAAGCGTATATAAAGACAGGGAAGTACTGGGAAAATATCCGCACTTTTCGGCTTTAAGCGGTGTTTTTAATAACGCGGCTGCAAGGCCAAATGTACCGTATTACACGCAGCTGTCGTCAATACTGCAAAAACACCTAAACAGCGCTTTGGCGGGCAGGACAGAACCAAAAGGCGCCCTTGACAGCGCGGAAAATGAAATTAAAGCGGCAATAAAGAGATATGAATAAAAAAATTACCCCGTATTTATATATAATTCCTCTTTTTGCCGCGATATCGCTGTTGATACTTGTCCCCGCGTTCGGAACTTTTATAAACAGTTTTTACAGAGATGTGACCTTTTTAGACAAAGAATTCATATTTTTCAGCAATTACCTGTCGCTTTTCGGCGACAACGGTTTTGTTCAGTCGCTGCGTTTTACCGTTATGTTCACGCTGATATCCGTGCCTTTTGAAATGGCGCTTGGGGTTATGCTTGCGCTTCTGCTTAATGAAAAGATTCCGGGAAGGGGATTTTTAAGGGTGGCGGTGCTTATACCGTGGGCAATTCCGGTGGCGGTATCCGGAAGAATTTGGCAGCTTATTTATAATTACAGTTACGGGCTTATAAACACAATTTTTTTAAGCCTGGGAATTTCAGACGCGCCGGTCAACTGGCTGGGCACCGGCACAAGCGCGTTTGTTTCCCTTGTAATAGCCGACGCGTGGAAAACAGTCCCGTTTGTGGCGATAATAATACTTGCCGGGCTTCAGTCTATTCCCGATGAAATCCACGAACAGGCTAAAACTGACGGCGCCGGAATATTTCAAAGGTTTTTTCTTCTTGTGCTTCCCATATTAAAACCTGTTATTATTGTGGCGCTGCTTTTCAGGACAATTGACGCGCTAAGGATATTTGATATTATATTTGTTATAACGGGAGGGGGGCCGGGCGGTTCAACAAATTCGCTTTCTTTATACGCTTATAATTATTATCTTTCGGGTGATTTTGGCGCGGGATCAGCAGTATCTGTAATATTGTTTTTAATCGCGCTTATTCTGTCCGTTGTTTATGTCAGTGCGGGAAAGTTTTCGGAGGACATGAAATGAACGAAGCCAAAATAAAAAAAATAATGGTAATTACGGGCTGCGCGGCTGCTGTTGTTATCTGCCTGCTTCCGTTTATTTATATGGCGGTGATAAGCCTTCTGGACACAGATAAGCTTTTTTCGGGTACGGGTGTTTATGTGACTTTTTCAAATTACATAAATGTAATTTCGGGGGAAAATCTTCACTTTCCCGAATACCTTAAAAACAGTATTTTAATTTCCCTTTTATCATCGTTTTTTACCGTTTTAATAGCGGCGCTTGCGGCTTACGCGGTGGCGCGGCTGAATATAGCGGGAAAGACGCTTATACTTCTTGCTGTTTTATGCCTTTCTTTATTTCCGCAGATCAGCATTGCGGGGTATATATTTAAAATACTTTCCGCCATTGGGCTTATAAACACTTACAGCGGGCTTATATTTCCTTACATAGCATGGTCGCTGCCGCTGTGCCTGTGGATTCTTACAAGTTATTTTATGTCTGTGCCAAAAGCGCTTGATGACGCGGCCGGTGTTGACGGCGCGAATTCTCTGCAGATACTTTTATATGTCATTCTGCCTGTGGCAATTCCGGGTATTGTTACGTCGTTTCTTATCACTTTTATTTTCACGTTGAATGAATTTTTATTTGCGCTTATGTTTACGATGGATCATACGGCAAGGACCGTGCCTGTGGCGATAGCGTTATTTACCGGGCTTCACGGGGAACTGCCCTGGGGTGATATAATGGCGGCGGCCGCGATTACAACCGCGCCGGTAATAGTTATAGCCGCTGTTTTTCAGAAAAAAATAATAAGCGGACTGACCAAAGGCGCCGTAAAATAACGCTGATAAAAAATAACTGATTTACTGTTTTGACATTGTCACGTTGTCAAAAATAAATTCCACGAACGGGGTTGAAAGCCCGTTGCCTTCAACGTGAATGTAAAATTTAACCTGCTCAACAATTGCAAGCACTTGTGCTGTGGTAAGCGTTGTGCTTGTGTTGGTAAAAGTATAAGGGTACAGCGACAGCGAACCCCAGTCTCCGGAACGGTTAAGTTCTATATCCGTCATTTCAAGCCTGTGATTCATTGACGGGTCCTGAAGGGTGATGTTTACATAAATTTTATCTGTTACAGGGGCGTTTGTGTTTACTTTATAGCTGAAGTTAAAGCGGTTATAAGCGGAAAAGTCGCTGCCAACCCCGTTGGCCGAGCGCGTCTGCGGAAAAGCGCCAAGCCACGCGTTGTTGTCATTCAGCGCGGTGGCGGAAACGCTGTAAGCTTTTGTTCCGTAATTCACCGGTTCGCCTGAAAGTGTTATACAGTTTCTTGCGTAAAGGTCAACGTCGACGCTTTTTGCCCCCAATACCTGATTTGTGCAGTCAGAGCATTCTATTGAAGTGATGCACATTGATTCTTCAAAATCGGCAATTACAACAGGTGTTACTGTGGGTGTCACGGCGTTTGTGGGGGTGCTTGTGGCAGCCGCCGGCGCGGAAGGTGCCGGCGCGGGATTCTGTCCGCATGATAGCAGCATAATAAAGATTACAGGTATTAATGTTAACAAAAGCAGTAATGGTTTTTTTCCCATTTTTTCCACCTCGTAATATTTTTTTTTGACAATTAATTATATTCTACCCGCCGCCCGGTGTCAAATTAAAAAATGAATCTTTTTTACCGTTTGAAATTTATTTATTATTGTGATAATTTATAAAAATAAAAAAATATAAAAGGACAAAAATGGCGGATAAAAAAGATGAAAATTTTAGAAGCTGGTATTTAAATGACGGCAGAAAATTTTGTTTAAAAGCGGGAATCAAACCCGGCGCACGTATTTTTGAATTTGGGGCCGGCCCCGGCACTTATACCGTGCCGCTTTCACAGGCCGCGGGTAATAAAGGCATTGTTTACGCCGCGGAATGCGATAAGGATAAACTGAAAGAATTAAAGGAAAAAATAGAAACTTACCGCTCTGAAAATGTAAGGATATATGACACCAAAGGGAAGATAGACGCGGGATTTGGTGAAGAATTTGATTTTGCGCTTATTTATGACGTGGCGCATTACTTTGGCGCGGATGACAGAAAAAAACTTTATTCCATGATTTACGGTATTTTAAAAAAAGGGGGCGTTTTTTCGCTTTTTCCAAAGCACAGGCTTAACGACCCGGGCGCTTCCGGGGATTTTGGAAAAATGGGATGGCTGCAGGTAAAAAAAGAGGTATTGGACAGGGGTTTTAAGTATCATAAAACGGTTGTTTCAAGAATACCCCACGCTGGGAATTTTAAAAATGAAAGGTTAATGCATTTTATAAAATAAAAACACTGCTGTGCATAAAAATTGTAAGATGAAGTGCAACATTTGAAGTAACAAAAAGTCCCACTGCTCACTTGTGTTATTATGTTGTTTGTGAGAACG
>JAFGWA010000068.1 GCA_016937715.1 Candidatus Goldiibacteriota bacterium | reverse complement strand
TCCTCTTTTGATTTAAAAACACTTTACCGTGTTTCTAACAAAAGGGGAGTAATTTTTTACAATGTACCAGCGCTCCCGCGCTGTCCGCGTATTTGAATCGTTCTTGTGTTTTGAATTTGAATTTGTAGGGACAGCGCTCCCGCGCTGTCCGGTAGTTTTTGTAAGTATCATTAATAAGGAGCATAAAATGGAAGAGTTGATAAACAGGTTAAAGAGCGGTACTTACACAAAGGATGACCTTATCGCTGCGCTTAGCATAAAAACTGAGCAGGAGTTTATGCCGTTGTTTAAATTATCCGAAGAAATCTGCGAACAATATTTTGGAAAAGGTGTTTTTATAAGGGGTATTATTGAATATACCAATAAGTGCAGGAAGAACTGTAATTATTGCGGTATAAGGCGGGACAATGAAAAGGTTTTAAGGTATTTGATTAAGCCCGAAGAGATATTTGCGGTTGTGGAAAAGTTAAAAGCGCAGGGCGTAATGACGGTGGTGCTGCAGGGCGGCGAAGATGCGGATTCAGACCCTGTGCTGCTGGATATAATAAAACAGATACGCGAAAAATACGACATGGCAATTACCATTTCTATAGGCGAGAGGCCGTTTGAAGTGTATAAACAGTTTAAAGAAGCCGGTGCCGACAGGTTCCTTTTAAGGATAGAGACCACAAACCCGGAACTTTTTAAAGCCCTGCATCCGGATGACGATCTGGAATACCGAAAAAAGTGCCTTTTGTGGCTTAAAGAGCTTGGTTATCAGGTTGGGACAGGGATAATGACAGGGCTGCCCGGACAGACAATGGAAATGATAGCGGATGACCTGCTGTATTTTAAAGAGCTTCAGCCGGCTATGGTGGGAATAGGCCCTTTCTTACCGCATAAGGACACCCCCTTTGGCGGCGAAGAGTCCAAAGGAGTCTTTCTTACTTTGAAGACGCTTGCGCTTATAAGGATTATGCTTAAAAATGTGAATCTTCCGGCCACAACGGCAATGGGTACTTCTGATAAAGACGGCAGAAAAATGGCCATGATGTACGGCGCAAACGTATTCATGCCCAACTACACGCCTGCTCCTTACAGGGAAAGTTATCTTCTATATGATAATAAGATATGCGTAAAAGAAGACTGCAGCAACTTGTGCGCCGGCTCCATAATAAAATCCGCCGGCAAACACGTGGAACAAGGCAGGGGAGATTACAAGAGTTTTTAGTTGGGTGTTTGTATTTGTTCTTGTTTTTAATGTAGAGACGCAATACATTGCGTCTCGTTTTAGATTTTTAAATGCGAGGCGTAATATATTTCGCCTCTACGGTATAATGCAATACCATACTTGTGGCAAATAAAATAACTTAAGGATCAATATGTATCCCGCGGATAAAAAAATAAAAGTCATCATAAGCCTGGTTTCCATATACCTGCTCTGGTCCACCACGTATATAGCCATTAAATACGCGATTACCGGAGTGCCCCCGCTTTTAATGTGCGGTATAAGGTTCTTAATTGCAGGCGTTATTACCTATCTGTATCTTATTTTAAGGGGTGAAAAACATCCGTCTTTAAAAGAATGGGGCGCCTGCGCGGTTTCCGGGTTTTTAATGTTTGCCATGGGCACCGGTTTTGTTGCCCTTGCCATGAAAACCGTAGGGTCGGGGTTATGCGCGGTGGCAATAGCTGCTGTCACAATATGGGCGTGTATATTAGGCCCGTTTTTTGGAAGAAAAGCGTCAAAGGTGGAATGGATAGGCGTGGCGCTTGGCATGGCGGGTATTTTTCTTTTGAACTTTGAAAGTGATTTTCAGGGTAATTTTATAGGGGCGCTATTTTTATTGGTTGCCGCACCTGCGTGGGCGCTGGGTTCTTTTGCGGGCAAAAAACTTAACGCGCCAAAGGGGCTTATGGGCAGCGCGCTTGCCATGACAGCGGGCGGGGCGCTTACATTGCTGGTTGGATTTATATCCGGGGAACGGTTTGTTGCTGTTCCTTCCGCGGAATCTGTAATGGCTATTTTATATCTTATAATTTTCGGTTCTCTTGTTGGCTTTACCGCCTATATGTATTTATTTGAACATACAAGCCCCGCGCTTGCCACAAGTTACTCTTTTGTGAATCCGATAGGCGCGGTAATTATAGGGGTGGCCTTTGGCAAAGAAATCATAAACGCTCACGGTTTTGCGGCAATGGCGCTTATAACAATCGGGGTTATATTTATAACCCTGGGGCATAAGGACAGGGATAAAGATTTAGTGAAGGTATAACTGCTGTATTTTGTGTTAAAATAAATTTATGGGTGATAAAAAATGACAGAACATTTTTCAACAGTGACGTATCTGAATAACATAAACGCGCGCGCGGTGGATGAACATATTCTTTTCCGCATGGGGTATAAAAAAGGCATTACAGAATTAACCGCGGAAGAACTGAAGAATATAAAAGGATTAATGGAAGAGGCAAGGCGCCTGTGCGCGTTAAAAGGCGCTTACGGAAGGTACTTAATAACCCACAATGATTACGCAAGGGTTCAGCTGGACAACGGCGTGCTGTTTGAAAGCAGGCAGCTTGCGGAACTTTTAAAAGACAGCACAGAGGTTGTTTTAATGGCAGCCACTGCCGGCGCGGAGATAGTGGAAGCCGCAAGAAATCAGATTCAGTCGGGCAGCGGCGCAAAAGGGATGATATTTGACGCCACAGCATCAGAAACCGCGGACAGTGCGCTTGATTGGATGCAGGATTTTTTAAATAAGAAGTTTGAAAGGGAAGGCAGAATCACCACAAGGCGTTTCAGCCCGGGTTATGGGGACCTGCAGTTATCGGCGCAAAAACACATTTATGACTCTCTTTTATTGGAAAAAATAGGGGTATCCATCACCGACAGGTTTCTGTTACTCCCCGAAAAATCCGTCCTTGCCATCGCCGGTATTCAGCCGGTAAAGTAGTTTCCGGCAGACCGTAGCGGTTATTTCGTAATAATAAATGTAACCGCAAAGTGATAATGTCCTAAATATGCAAAATAGAAATGTCCTATTCCAAGGCGTGGTAGCATAGAAATACGGAGGTGCGC
>JAFGWA010000067.1 GCA_016937715.1 Candidatus Goldiibacteriota bacterium | reverse complement strand
TATAGCGGATCAGTTTAATCACAGGATAAAAAAGTATGATTTGGATTGTGCGGCCGGGGAAGAAAATACGGCAACACCGACTGTGACAAATACGCCTATAGCAACATTAGCATTTACAATAACTGCAACTGTCACAATTACCATAACCCCGGAAAATATTCCTGAAGGACAGGGAAGTTATGCTGCGCTGAAAGCGGGGACAACTACAATATATTATGAAGATATCTCAGAAAAAAACTTCTATAATTATCCAAATCCTTGCAGAAATATGACGGTTATCCGGTTTTCCTTAAATAAAGTCAGGCAAATAAATCTTCAAATCTATACAATTAATGGTGAAAGTATTTGGAGTAAAGAAATATATGCTGATATGCTTAAACCAGGTATAAATAGTATAGACTGGTATTTGGCAAATGAAAGAGGGCAAAAAGTATCAAATGGTATATATATATTAAAATTATATATTGATGATATGATATTTACAAAAAAGATAGCGGTAGTGAGGTAATTAATTATTTTTGATACTGTATTAAAAAGTATATATATTCAATGTTTGTTATATAGTGTTTAACAAAATAGTAAATTAATCATTTCCAATTTATAAAATGTTAATCATATGGAGCAGAACATGATTGTCTTGTTTCTGTTGAAAAATGTTCCATTTAAATAAGAAAGTGAAAGTTGTTATGTAAATTTTATTTTATAATCTTGTTTTTAAGAGAGTAATATATGTTTTATCTCACTGGGGAGAATTATTTTACCAGTATAAAAACGCAAAAATAACGGAATTTGAGCCTGATTCGGATACATATGAACTTATACGTCAGGATAGGATAAAGGAAATGATGGAAATGGCCGCGAAATACACTATAATATTGATGTAAACAAAGAAATACCATCGGAAATTTTTTCTAATATCGCCCGCGCGGGTTTTAAGTATCAGATAAGCGCGCCGGTTCTTCCGGCTTTTAAAAAAGGAGTTTTTCAGGACATTTCTGTATACGCTTACAGAAAATAATTGCAGGCGTTGACAAAAATAATTAATCATATATAATCTTGTTAGGTTTATATAACAAATAAAGGATGGTTTTAATGGAAAATAAGCTGTCTGCCGCCATGGCGGATTATTTAAAGATAATATACCTTCTTGAAAATGAAAAAAAGGTCGCCAGGGTTTCTGATATAGGCAGAAAAATGGAAGTAAGAAAAGCAAGCGTGGTATCTGCCGTCAACTATCTTAAAAGGGCGGAACTTATTCAGCACGAGCGTTACGGTTTTATCACACTGACTCCGCGCGGCAGGCAGGCGGCGGAAGCCATAAACCGTAAATATGAAATATTGCTGGATTTTTTTCAGAACACGGTAAAAACAGGGGAAAACAGGGCAAAGGAAGAAGCCTCCAAAATACAGCATTTAATAAGCGCTGAAAGCGTTGATAAAATCCAGATATTTGTAAATGTACTTAAAAAGAAAGAAAAAGAACCTGTAAAAGTAATTAAGGTAAAATCAAGATTAAAGGGAAAAACCTCGAAACGCGCTTAAACAGCTGTCGCGTTTTATTAAATAAATATGGAGTATAAATGATAAGTGTAATAGTGCCTGTATATAAAGTAGAGCAGTATCTTCCGAAATGTGTGGACAGCATAGTTAACCAGACATATCAGGATATTGAAATTATACTTGTTGATGACGGCTCCCCTGATAATTGCCCTGCCATCTGCGATGAGTATGCGCGAAAAGATAAAAGGGTAAAAGTAATTCATAAAATAAACGGCGGGTTGTCTGATGCCCGCAACGCCGGTATAAAAGAGGCTTCGAAAAATTATATTATATTTTTGGACGGTGATGACTGGCTGCAGGAAGAATGCTTAATCAGATTAAAAACAGTTATTGAAAAAAGCCCGAAAGATATAATAATTGGAAATGTACAATATGTTAATAATGACATCAAGGAAGCAAAAATAATACAGCCTGTAACTGAAGAAAGTATTGACGGAAAGACATCAGACGGTATTATGTCATACCTTGCAGATAAAGGAATTTATTGGCCGGCTTTTAGGTTTGTAATTAATAGAAAATTTATAATTGATAATAACCTGTTTTTTATTAATGGAATACTTCATGAAGATTTAGAATGGGTGCCAAAAACTTTATCAGCTGCTTGTTCTTTCGCGGCCTTAAAAGAACCTTTTTACTGTTACAGAAAAAACAGGCAGGGTTCCATAACGGATAATAAAATGTTTGCAAATTATAAAGATATGGTTAAAGTTTCATCGGAACTTTTCGAAATTTCTGAAAGAAGAGAAAAAAAAGCGCGGGATTATGTTTTAAAAGGGGCAAAGACGGCTTTATTGCTTGCTTTTGAAGGTGTTAAAAGAATGAATGCACAGGAAAAAGTCAGATTTAAACAAATTATAAATGAAACAGCGCAGATTAAAAAGCTGATAAAAAATTTCAGTTTAATGAAAAACTTTTCTGTTATATTTGGTTTGTGGAACAGCCTGGTTATTTACACTTTTTTTGCGGAACTTGCAGGAAAAATTAATGATATGAAGGGGAAATAATGATAGTAACAAAGATGATTGGCGGCCTGGGGAATCAAATGTTTCAGTACGCTGCCGGTTTGGCATTGTCTGTAAAAAATTCAACACAGCTTTTTATTGACAATACCGGCAGCCTTAGTGATAAAACACATTCATATTCCCTTTCTGTGTTTAATATCAAAGCTGAAGTATTTAAAGGAAACACCGCATTGAACGCCGGCACGCAGGAACTTATGGAAAACAGGAAATTATCCTATTACAGGCTGAAAAAATTCAATTATGATAATGCATTTGAAATGATAAAGGATGATACTTATATAGAAGGCTTTTTTCAGAGCGAAAAATTCTTTCATGGAGTTGAAGACAGGCTGCGTACTGATTTTACTTTGAAAGAGCCGGCAAAAGATAAAAATATTGAAATGATGAACAAAATAAGATCCTGTGAATCTGTCAGTTTACATATAAGGCGCGGCGATTACTTTGACAACTGGAAGAACAGGCTGTTTCATGGGGTAAATCTGATGCCTTATTATAAAAAAACTGTAAATTCAATCAATAAGAACTTAAAAAATCCCGTGTTTTTTGTATTTTCTGATGACCAGGAATGGGTTAAAAAGAATTTCAAGGGAATAGTTCAGTATACGCCTGTAGAAATAAATGACAGCAGTCAGGGATATGAAGACTTAAGGCTTATCAGCACATGCAGCCATAATATAGTGGCAAATTCAACTTTTTCCTGGTGGGGAGCATGGCTGAACTTAAATCCGCATAAATTGGTTTTTGCGCCAAAGAGATGGTTTAATAATCCTTTTATAAATACATCCGATCTTGTCCCCAAAACATGGAAGCGTTTTTAATGAAAAATAAAAAGCAGCTTTTTTTGAATTTGGTTTTCAGCGCTTTCTCATTTGTGGTCGGACCCGGTATAAATTTTATAATCTATCCATATATCATCATGCATCTTGGCGTGGAAGCATTTGGTTTCGCTGCGCTTGCGGCAAGTTTTGTGGGTTATGCTCAGCTTGCAACGGTTGCAATTCATTCAATGGCCGGCAGATTTATAACGGTTAAACTGCACGAAGGCGATGTGGAAGGAGCAAACAGGTATTTTAATTCTGTTTTAATAACAAATTTTCTTATGGGTTTCATACTCTTTATTGTTTTGTTTATCTGCGTTATTTATCTTGAAAGGATAGTAAGGGTCCCGGAAGCAATAATTTCTGACGTTAAATATCTGTTTTCTTTTACTTTTGCAGGTTTTATTGTAAGTGTGCTTACCAATACTTTTGGTGTTGGCTTATTTGCGTCTAACAGGCTTGATATTGCTTCAGTAAGGGATACTGCAGGCAGTGTTATAAGGGGTATTATTTTATTTTTACTTTTTTATTTTTTAAAGCCGCAGGTCTTTTATCTTGGAATCGGCACTTTTATTATGACCTTATGGGTATCATTAAGCAGCATATATTTTACCAAACGCATGATTCCGGAAATAAGTATAAATTGGAAATTTGAATTTAAGGCAGTAATAGAAATTGCATCAGCAGGGGCGTGGAACCTTTTAAGCAGGCTTTCCGGAATATTGGCCCAGGGGATAGATTTGCTGATTGCAAATTTATTTATTTCACCCGCGGCTATGGGTGTTATTTCGGTATCTAAAACACTGCCGGTTATGCTTATAAATATAACCGGAATGTTTACCGGCGTATTTGCGCCTCAGCTGACTATAAGTTACGCGAAAAAAGACTATGAAGACATTAAAAAACAGGTGTTTTTTTCCATTAAAATGCTTGGGATGATTACGGGAATACCGGTTGCTATAATAACCATATATTCCGGCGATTTTTATCGTTTATGGGTACCTGGGCAGGACGCGGTGTTGCTGCAAATATTAACCGTAATAGCCATAATTAATCTTGTTATAAGCGGTCCGTTTGGAGTTTTCTATAATATTTTTACGGCAGTTAACAAAATTAAAACTGCTTCTATTGTGGCTTTTATTCAAAGTATTATTTCTTTTATAACGGTAATATCCCTGCTTTATGTTTTTAAAGATGAAAACACACGCATGATTATGATTGTAAGCGTAAGCAGCGCCTTTTCGCTGCTTTTGAATTTAACTTTTCAGCCCGTTTACGCGGCTAACTGCCTGAATTTTAAATGGAATACTTTTTATCCCCTTATGTTAAGGAATATAATTTCATATATTGTTTTTACAGCCGGGCTTGCAGGATTAAGGTATTTATATGTGCCAAATCAGTGGGTTTCTTTAATCTTATTATGTGTGTTATTCTGTATTTTGGGGCTGATACTGTATTACAATATTATATTCACAAAAGGGGAAAAAGAAAGAATTGTGGAGTTATTCGCTAAAAACTTAAAAAGAGCTGCTGCAAAATGATAATAGTAAAAATTTTTGGCGGCCTGGGGAATCAGATGTTTCAGTATGCGCTTGGCAGGTTTCTTTCGGTTAAAAATTCCTGCGAATTAAAAATTGATATAGCAGAATATAAAAACTATAAGCTGCATAATTATGGGCTGAATTCGTTTAACATTACAGAGAGTTTCGCGGATAAAAAAGAATGTGATCTTATAAAATTTCAAAAATGCAGTATTGTTGAACGTGCCGCAAGAAAAATACTGGGTAAAACAAAAAGAAAAACCAATGATTTAATTATTGAAAAAAATTTTAGGTTTGATCCAAAAATACTTGAACTTACAGGGAATAAGTATCTTGAAGGCTATTGGCAAAGTGAAAAATACTTTGTTTTGTATAAGGAACAAATTTATGCTGATTTTACTTTAAAACATGAAATGAATGATATTAATGCCTCGGTTTATAAAGAGATATCAGATGTTAATTCCGTAAGTTTTCATATAAGAAGGGGCGATTATGTTTCTGACCCCGTAACAAAAGCTTATCACGGGGTTGATTTAAAACAGTATTATATTGATGCGGTAGAATTAATTAAAGAAAAGGTTAAAAAACCATATTTTTATATTTTTTCAGATGAATCAAACTGGGTTCGTGAAAATTTTAAAGGTGAATTTGAATTTAAGGTTGTCGATTGTAATACGGGAAGAACAGGATACGATGATATGCGGTTAATGAGCGCGTGCAAACATAATATAATTGCAAATTCATCATTTTCCTGGTGGGGAGCGTGGCTGAATAGAAATCCTGGAAAAATAGTGACAGCTCCCAAAAACTGGTTTACTGATAAGTCAATTGACACTTATGACCTTATACCAGAAACATGGATCAGGCTATGAAAATAGCTATACTTTACATAACGCTTGGCAGATATGATGTTTTTTTTAAAGGTTTTTATGAAAGCGCGCATAAAAAACTGTTTTTGGGGCACGAAAAACACTTTTTTATTTTTACTGACAGTTTAAAAATTAATTCAATGAAAAATTCTGATATTACGGTTATAAAACAGGAAAAAATGGGATGGCCATTTGATACCTTAATGCGTTTTAAAATGTTTGAATCTATTGAAGATAAACTAAAAAATTTTGACTATATCTTTTTCTTTAATTCGAACATAGTATTTATAAGGCCTGTAAAGGAAGAAATATTTCCCGGGACTGAAAATGGCGGGATTGCAGCGTCAATTTTCTATATGAAAAATCAGGATGAATACACTTATGACAGGAACCCCGAAAGCAATGCATATATACCATACGGCAAGGGCAAAGCGTATTACCAGGGCGGTTTAAACGGCGGTACTGCTGCAGACTATCTGCAGATGATAAAAACTGTAAGGAAATGGGTTGATGAAGACGTAGAAAAAAAGATATTTGCAAAATGGAATGATGAATCGTATATTAATAAATATCTGCTTGATAAAAATCCTTTGATTATTAATAGAAACTATATGTTTCCTCAGGAATGGAGAATGAAAGACTGCCCCGGTAAACTGATTGCAATGCTTAGGGATAAATCTAATCCCTTTTATGGAGGCACAAAATGGCTTCGCGGAGATACAAATGTTAAAGACAGCCTTTTTAAGGCGCTGTTAAAAAAACCATTTTGGTTCTTAAAAATATTGATTAAATATTTTATGTAAAAAGTATTGCTAAATTGGAGCAAAAAAAATGCCAAAAGTAACAGTCATCCTATCGGCTTTTAATGCGGAAAAGTACATTAAAGAGGCAATAGAAAGCATTCTTGCACAGTCTTTTTCAGATTTTGAATTTTTTATTGTTAATGACGGGTCTGTTGATAAAACGGGTTCAATAATAGCTTCTTTTAAGGATAAAAGGATTATTAAAATTAATAATAAAAAAAATAAAGGTGTGGGGGTATCTGTTAATAAGTGTTTTAATGCTGCAAAAGGGATGTATATTGCAAGGATGGACGCGGATGATATATCGATGCCTCAAAGATTTGAGAAGCAGGTTAAGTTCTTGGATGAAAATATGGATGTTGGAATTTGTGGATGTTGGATAAAAACTTTCGGTTCGGGGAAACATTATATAAACAAATATCCTTCCCTGCATCAGGATATTAAATTCAAAATGTTAACAGAAAATCCATTTCCACAACCCGGTATAATGTTAAGAAAAAAGATGTTTGACAGGCACAATTTGCGGTACAAGCCTGAATGTTTTCCTTCTGAAGATTATGAATTGTGGGAAAGAGCCATAAGATTTATTAAAGGGGCCAATATCCCTGAAGTGCTGCTTAAATACAGGGTTCACCCGCAGAATGCAAGTAATAAAGGGCAAAAAAAACAGATAAAAGTTGCGGATGATATCAGAATCAGGCAGCTTAGAAAGCTGTTAGGAAAGACAAATCATGAAACTGAAGAAATATTCATCCGGCTGGTGAATAAAGAAGGGACAGGAGGAAGGCGCTTTATTGATAAGTCGTTTGAAATATTATTTGCTTTGAAAAATTCGGCCCTTTTAAAACAAGAATATACTGCAGTGCAAATGGACCCTTTAATAGAATCCTGCTGGTCTTTTGCCTGTAAAACTGAATTGTCATTTTACAGCATAAATAATTACGCGGCAGGATTAAAAAAAATGGGAATAAACGCGGGATATTTGATGAAAATAAGGCAGATATTAAGGTCGATTAAGTTTAGTATAATCAAAAAAATAAAGTTAATTTTATATTAATAAATAGTCATACAATCTTAAATTGTGATAAAATACCAAATAAAATATTTTAAGAGGTAAAACATGGCTAAAAAAGCTTTTATTACGGGTATTACGGGGCAGGATGGGTCTTACCTGACGGAATTTCTTATTTCCAAAGGTTATGAAGTTCACGGAATTATGAGGCGTTCAAGTGCATTTAATACGGAAAGAATAGACCACCTGATGGGCAATGAAGAAATAATGAACAATAAACTGTTTACGTATTATGGGGATCTTGCGGACGGAACAAATCTGTCGCGTCTGCTGGAAAAAATAAAACCTGATGAAATATACAATCTTGGCGCTCAGAGCCATGTAAGGGTAAGTTTTGATATACCGGTTTATACGGGGGATGTAACGGGAATAGGCACTACAAGGCTGCTTGAAGCTGTCAGAGAAACGCAGATAAACACTAAATTTTATCAGGCGTCATCAAGTGAATTGTACGGCCTTGTTCAGGAAGTACCGCAGAAAGAGACCACGCCTTTTTATCCGCGCAGCCCTTATGGCGCCGCAAAATTGTACGCATACTGGATGACGGTAAATTACAGGGAAAGTTATAATATGTTTGCGTGCAATGGCATCCTGTTCAACCACGAAAGCCCCAGAAGAGGAGGCACATTTGTAACAAAAAAAATAACAAAAGCAGTGGCAAATATAGCCGCTAAAAAACAGGACAAACTGTTTTTGGGAAATCTGGACGCTAAAAGGGACTGGGGTTACGCGAAAGATTACGTTGAAGCTATGTGGCTTATGCTGCAGCAGGATAAACCGGAAGACTATGTAATAGCAACCGGAGAAACCCATTCAGTTAAAGAATTTCTGCAGGAAGCATTTTCATATGCCGGGCTTGACTGGAATAAATATGTTGAAATAGACCCGCGTTATTTCCGTCCGGCTGAAGTTGACCTTTTGATAGGCGATGCCACAAAAGCTAAAGAAAAGCTTGGATGGGTTCCAAAAACAAATTTTAAGGAACTTGTGAAAATTATGGTGGATGCCGATTTAAAGGAAGCTGGTGTAAATAAATAACAGGAGCCATATAATGATACACGTGGGAGACATGAAAATAGGGCCGGAAGAAAAAGCCGCTATAAACGCGGTTTTGGATTCAGGGCATATTTCCGAAGGAAAAAATGTAAAGCAGTTTGAACGGGAATTCGCCGAAAAAATAGGCGTACGCCACAGCATAGCGGTATCGTCAGGCACGTCAGCGCTTATAGCCGGGTTGCTTGCCCTGATTTATTCGGGTAAAATAAAAAAAGGCAGCAGTGTTATTACAACCCCTGTCACATACATATCCACGGTAAGCGCTATTGTGCTTGCGGGGTTAAAGCCGGTATTTGCGGATATTGAACCGGGTACTCTGAACATTGGGCCTGACCAGATAGAAGAAACAATAAAACGCGAAGGCGCGGATAAGTGTTCGCTTATACTTCCGGTGCACCTTATGGGATATCCGTGTGACATGATTAAAATAAATGAAATAGCTGCAAAATACGGCCTGCTTGTTTTTGAAGACGCCGCGCAGGCACACGGCACAAAAATTAACGGCGTAAACGTCGGTAACTTCTCTATCCTCGCGGATTACTCTTTCTATATAGCCCATAATATTCAGGTTGGTGAAATGGGCGCGGTGACAACCAATGATACAGCCCTTGCGCGCCTGGTAAGGCAGATAAAGGCAAATGGAAGGGTCTGCGACTGCCTTGTATGCACCAGAAATGACGGCATATGCCCGCACGAACCAAAAGATGAACGCGATATGGACCCAAGGTTCACGCATAACCTGATTGGGTATAACTTTAAGACAATGGAATTTACCGCCGCGCTTGGTTTATTGCAGTTAAAGCGGTTTGATGAAATAATGGAAAAGCGCAGGGATAATATTAAAGCGATAAATACTGTTCTGAAAAAATATGAAGATGTATTCAGGCTGCCGGAATATATGGAAAATGTAAGTTATCTGGCTTATCCTTTAGTTATAAAAAAATCAGCAAAAATCAGCAGGCGCGACCTGCGTATAAAACTTGCAAAGAATAATGTGGAAAGCCGGCCGTTGTTCGGGTGTATTCCTACACAGCAGCCCGCGTATGAATATCTTAAAGGCGGATATGATGGAAAATTACCTGAGGCAGAATTTATCGGAAGCAACGGTTTTTATATCGGCTGCCACCAGTATATAGAAAAAGAGGACATTAAAATAATAGAAGCGGCATTTGACGCTGCTTTAAAATAGCGGGGGTAGATATGTCTTCATTCTGGAAGGACAAGAAAGTAACAGTAACCGGCGGCGGGGGATTTATCGGTTCTCACCTTTGTGAAGCGCTGTGTGAAGCCGGGGCACTAGTTACATCAGCCGATATAAACGAAGGGCACATATCTTCAAGCGTGTTTAAAGATAAAATAAGATTTTTAAAGACAGATCTTTTTGATTATAAGCAGGTAATTGAAAATTTTAAAGGGCAGGATATGGTAATGCACTTAGCGGCCAGGGTGGGGGGAATTGAATACAATATGAAATATATGGCTGAAGTTTATGCTGATAACCTGCTTATGCTGTCAGCGGTGACAAAATCAATCATAGAAAACAACATAAAAGAGGCGCTTTTTGTCAGCTCTGCCTGTGTTTACCCGCACGATGCTATAATACCAACGCCGGAAACCGAAGGTTTCCGTTCTGACCCGGAAGAAACAAATGAAGGCTATGGCTGGGCAAAACGCGCGCTTGAACTTTCCGCAAAATACCTTAAAAAATATAAGGGAATAAATGTGGCTGTGGTAAGGCCGTATAACGCGTATGGCCCCCGAGATAAATTTGACCCAAAGCACTCGCATGTTGTTGCCGCGCTGATTAACAAAGTATACGGCGCGTCTGACGGCAAAATACAGGTATGGGGAAGCGGCAATCAGACAAGGGCTCTTTTATATGTAAAAGACGCTGTTAAAGGCATGATGCTTGCCGCGGCAAAATATCCTATGGCTGACCCTGTTAACCTTGGCAATGACAGGGAATACACAATAAGAGAAGTGGCTGAAACAATAATTAAAATATCAGGGCTTAATGTAAAGACTGTTTATGATACTTCAAGGCCGGAAGGTTATGAGAGAAGAAGCTCCCTGAATCAAAAGGCAAAGGATAAAATTGGTTTTGAAACGTCGTACAGCCTTGAAGAAGGGCTTAAAGAAACCATAGATTATTACGTGAATAATCTTAAAAAATGAGAGCCGCAGAATGAAAGTTATGTTTGTTTCAGGAAGCTATCCTCCGGTAAGGTGCGGAGTGGGGGATTATGTTGGTTTTGTCTCTGCTAATCTTGCAAAACAGGGGATAAAAGCGGAAATTCTTACTTCTTCTTATCGCGGTATAAAACATTCCGGCAGAAATCCTGCAGTTAATCCCTGTATTGAAAAATGGGGAATATTGAATGTAAAAAAAGCTTTATCTGAAATTTTACGCAGCGGCGCCGGTATTGTTCACTTTCAGTATCCTACCGTTGAATATAAAAAAAATATGCTTACAAATGTTCTGCCGGCTGTTTTAAAATTAATAAAACCGGGGATAAAGATTGTGCAGACATTTCACGAACCCTTAATGGGCCTTACTTTTTTTGGAAGAGCAAGGCTTCTGCTTAATATGTTTTTTTCGGATGCGCTCATTTTTGTTGAAAAAGAAAATATGACAACAAGCCCATGGTATGTAAAAGCAGTTTTAGCCGGAAAAACAGTCAGGTATATACCTGTTGCTTCCAATATTCCAAGGCAAAAGGCAGACATTCGTGTTATTACGGCAATAAGAAAAAAATTCGCGGTGAAAAATAAAAAAAGAATTTTCTTAACGTTTGGCTTTATAACGCCTGTAAAAGGCTACGAAATACTGGCTGAAAACGTAGATTTTAATAAATATGAATGGATTCATCTTGGCGGGTATGACAAAAATGATTTATATCAGAATTCATTTGTTAATAGTGTTATAAAAAATGGAATAAAAATAAATTTTACAGGGTATCTTTCGGCTGTTAATACGGCAAAATACCTGGCATCTTCGGGGATGTGCCTTTTTCCGTTTAAGGAAGGCGTTACAGACAGGCATGGAACTTACCTGGCCGCCGCAAATCAGGGCGTTTACTGCGTTGCCTTTCACGCTTCAAAAAAAGGTTATTTTGAAGAAGAGAACACTTTTTACGCGGCGCTTGGAGATATAAATGGCTTTATTGATGGAATGAAAAGAAAAGTAAAGAAAGGCAATATCAAACCAAAACTGCCGCAGTGGGCGGATATTGCTTTTTCCCATAAGCAGCTTTATGAATTTTTGTTAAAAAAGTAAAAAAAGTATTTTGGAAATAATTACGCGTTATAAAAGTATTAATGGCATAAAAAACAATATTACTGTATAAATATTAAAGTTTTAAAATATCAATTGGGGAGATAATAAATTGAAAGAAGATAAATATTCATTTGCCAATTATGTATCTAAAAACAGATTTTGCAGCTATTGGCACCAGATAGATGAAATTATGTCTTTAAAACCCGATACAGTCCTTGAGGCCGGCGTTATATACGGATTTGTATCTAATTACCTTAAGTATAGGGGTATTAATGTAACCACGCTTGATATCAATAAAGAAGTAAAACCCGATGTTGTAGGGTCCGTAACTTCAATGCCGTTTAAAGATTCAAGTTTTGATATTGCAGCCTGCTTTCAGGTTTTAGAACACCTGCAGTTTGAAGAATTTGAAAAAGCGCTTTCAGAATTAAGCCGGGTTTCGCGCAGACATGTGATTATCTCGCTTCCGGATATAACAAGGCATATTCAATTTTATATTAAAATACCAAAAATTGCAGAAATAAAAAAAATACTGGAACTGCCAAGATTTAAAGATCCGGTACATGTTTTTGACGGACAGCATTTGTGGGAAATAGGAAAAAGAGGCTATTCTTTAAATAGAATTTTGCAGTGCATTAATAAGAAATTTAATGTTGTTAAAACATACAGGGTGTTTGAAATGCCTTATCACAGATTCTTTGTTTTAGAAAAATTAAGTGAAAAATATAAGTCCTGAAAAGAAAACCATATCCTATCGCAATTACTCAGATTCTATAATATCCGTCCAGCCCTGTATAATTTTATGTACGTCAAAGTCGTAACCGCGTTTTTCCGCGGACAGTGCGTACATTTCTCTTTTTTCATTGTTATTTAAAAGTTCTTTTATGGTATTTATCCACATTGTTTCCGTGGTATCGGTAATTTCATCCGATGTTTTTAAACTATCGTTAAAAGGAGGCATTAGAATACCAAAAGGAGCATGTTCCGGGGTTTCAGCTGTTTTGTTACAATCAGTGTCAGGCGCTAAAATATCCCTTGGCCCTGTTTTACAGTCGGATGAAATGACGGGAACTGCGCATATCATTGCTTCAATCAAAGCGTTTCCAAGCCCTTCTGAAATGGAAGGAAAAAGAAAAATTTTAGAGCGTGCAATAAGGCTGTAAGGGTTCTTCAAAAAACCGGTGAAATAAACGTCGTAATCGTCATTTATGGAAGCGTTTTCCCATTCTGCATAAGTTTTTAAACCTAAAGTTCTTGAAAGGTTTACAAGGTATTCTTTTAAATCTCCGTCCCCGTATCCAAGCAGTATAAGCTTCAGTTCTTTAAAATCCTTCAGAAGAATTTTCATAATTCTTATCAGATGCCATTGCCCTTTTTGACCGGAAAGGCGGCCTGAATTGACAAGGACCGGGTGTTTAAATATGCAGGAATATTTGCCGGCGTCCCGGCCGGCCAGATCTTTAATTTTTTGGTTGTTAATAGGATTGTATAATAATTTTGTTTTATCAGGTTTTATTTTCAGCAGTTTAACTGCGTCTTGCTTCATTTTTTTAGAGATTAAAACATAAGCAAAAACTTTTTTATAAAGAGTTTTCATAAAAAACTTTTTATAAAAAGGCAGAGACTTTAACATAAGTTCAATGTCGTTTCTGGTTGAAACTATCAGTTTTTCTTTTTGTTTTGACAGTATATTTATAAAATTCGCATTTTCCATAAAACTTATGCAGGTATAAAATGAATTCTGTTTTTTTATCCGGCTTACTGTTCTGATTTTTTTAAAAAATAAAAAAATTCTCTGAAGCAGGTTTTTTTCTAAAAAGTCGATATTCAATGAAATAATATTTCCCTTATATTCATATTCAATAAGGCTGTGAAAAATAATAAGTGTCACATCGTATCCAAGATTAGAAAGCCCAATGGACAGCCTGGCGGCAGATGCTTCGGCGCCGCCTTTTGCAAGGTGCTGAACTATTATAGCCGCTTTTTTTTTATTATTATCAGTTTTTTTTGTCATCTATAAATTTTAACACTACATAATAAGCCTGTCAAATTTATTGCGTTTGGCCTGTAAAAAACAGTTTAGTTTGTTTGTCAGTGGAGATTATTGTACCGCATTGGAAAACTGCATTGAAAAAACCAAATTTACCTTTCATTTTGCCAGATTTTTTGGTAAATTTAAGATAACCGACAAAATATCACGGGGTGGCAAAAGTTTGAAAAGGCTCGTAATAACCGCAATACTTACTGTTTTTATCACAAATGTTTTTGCCGCTGACAGCCTGGCTGTCAAATATTACAAATATGCCATAACTTACCACAAGCAGAATGACCTTAATAAGGCCCTTCAATATTATAATGCTGCCGTTAAAAAAGACAAAAAAATGTGGCAGGCATGGCTTGGGCTTGGAATGTGTTACTACAACATGAAAAAGTACCGCAATGCCAAGCTTATTTTTAAATATGTGCTTATGATAAAACCCGGCGAAAAGACGGCTGAAAAATATCTGGACATGATAAATCCAAAAATAAACGAGCCTTCCAAAACAGCCGCGACAGGTAAAAAACAGAAAAAATTAAAAGGCGATATTATGTGGCGTTCCGCGGTGTTTCCGGGCCTTGGGCAGTTTTATAACGACGAGCTTGTAAAAGGGTACATATACTCCCTTTCTTTTCTTGCCAGTACCGCTGCTGTGGTTAAATACACAATAGACCAGCAGCAGGCTGTGGACGCCTATTATAACGCCAACACTGATTTTGATGTAAAATATAAAGCCGCGCAGGACGCCAACAGCCGCGTGATTATCCCGCTTGCCATGCTGGGCACTGTCTGGCTTATATCCATAGTGGACGGATTCATGACAGGCGCGGAGTATGATAAAATCGGAGTGGACATGAATAAAATGAATTCTATGATAGAAATAAAAGGCGATATGCTTGCCTTTAATGTCATAAATTACAGGTATTAATATGCAAAAATTCATACTTGTTTTCATATTGTTTTCAACAGCGGTTTTTTTTGGATGCAGCGAATTGTCCCGTACAAATCCTTACGACCCGTCTTCGGCAGATTACATGGGTATCACATATAAAGGCGAAGAACTTTACCCCGCTGATTTTCAGATAGAATCAATTGTGTCTGACGGGAGTTATATAGCTTATGCCGGCACTAAAGAAGTTTATGGGGGCTGTGTGATGAAAACAGCATCAGGTACGCCGCTTGGTTTGTTTACAGGAATATCTGATATATGCGCGGATGACAGCGGCAATATTTATGGCGTTGACAGGTCCGAAAACGTGCAGAAAATTCAGAATGATATGTTTAATACGATAACCCCGCTTGCCTTCACCGCTTCTTCGGGAATTGACAGTTTATACATAGAATGGATGAACGGCAATTTATACATTTCCAACGAATATGACAATGAAATATACCGTATTTCTGACTCTGGCGGCGCGCAGTTAACTGTACCTGTAAGCGTGACCGCGCAGGGTTACTTTACTCCGGGGGAGATTTTTAAGTTCAACACTTCCGTATACGTGGTAAACAAACTTAATAAAAAGCAGGTAATTAAATATGACCAGAATTTAAGCAATCCGCAGGTAATTGATTTTACCGCCAATATTATAGATGCATGTATTCAGGAAGGCGCGCTGCAAATATTGTCAGAAAGCGCGGTTTACAAAACAGACGGCACGCTTGGTGTTCTGCTTAAGTGGGGGGATTTTGGCGAAGGGCCGGGCAGGATTTTAAATGGAAAAAGTATTGCCTATAACGCCGCTGACGGGTTAATATATATCCAGGACGGCTCAACTATAAAGAAATTCGGGGAGTAAAAATAAGATGAAAAAGAGTATTTTTTTTACAATAATATTTTGTTTAATCGTTTCATCTGCGGTATATGCTTTTTATGAAGAAACAGAAAAGGCGCAGAGCGAAGATGAAGCCATGTCTGTATTTCTTCAGCAGGTGCAAACTGAATCCGAAAAAATGAAAAACCCTGTGCGCGACAAGGCAATGCTGTATTTTAAAAAGGGCGAAGCGCTGTTTAAGGCAAAGGATTATAAAAACGCGGCAAGGTTTTTTTACGCGTCGGTTAAAATAGACCCCACGTTTAAAGAAGGGTGGAAAAATACGGGATTCTGCTACTACCAGATGAAACAGCATAAATACGCGCTTCCGCTTTTCAGAAAAGTGCTGGAACTTGACCCCGAAGATAAAGATGCCAAAGATTTTATGGAATATTACAATTCTTTTATGGAAAAAAAGCAGAAAGCCACGCAGGTAAGGGAGCCCATAGATTCTATGTGGCGTTCAGCCGTGCTGCCGGGGTTCGGGCAGATGCACAACGGGCAGCATTTAAAAGGGGTAATAGTGGGAGCGTCTTTTGCCCTTAGCACCGCCCTTACAATTTACAATGTGGCAGACCAGCATACAAAATATGACAAGTATTTAAAGACAAATGAAAATCAGGATGCCGCGTACAAAAAAGCGGAAGAAGCGGCTACAAGCGCGCTGATATTCGGACTGATAGCGGGCGGGCTTTACGCCGCCGGTATTGTGGACGCGGGGTTAAGCTATAACAGCCCCGAAGCCAGAGGTGTTGTGTATATAAATGAAAGCGGCGCGGTTATGGCGTCCGCGGAAATAAGGTGGTAAATATGAAAAAAATTACAGTGATAATTATTGTTGTTTTGTTTCTAATCTCATGTAAAGACATGAAACGTGTTAATCCCACCGACCCTGAAGCTTCCAATTATATCGGGATGCACTACACCGGAAGCATAGGCAATTTATCTGAAGTAACGGATTTTGACGCTTATGGAAATGATATTTTTATTGTTGATGAAACCACCGCTCTTCTTTATTGTTTTGATAAAAACGGCGATGAAAAATGGGAAACAGAACCGGATGTATTTAAAGCTCCCAAAAGTGTATCTCTTAGTAATTCATATATTTATGTTCTTGACGCGTGGGACGTGCCGTACGGAAATACTTTAACGGTAATATCAACATCGGGTATTTTATCTGATTTTGCGGTTAATCTTACCGCTAACGCCCATAAAGTAATTGTAGATGACAGCTTTATTTATATAGCCTATGACAGTTTCATTGAAAAATATGATGGTATAGTTTTAAATAAACTGAATTCCACAAATATTATTATTGGTTCCGCGGGGACGGCTGACGGGCAGTTTATGGAAATTTCAGATATGTGTTTTTATGATAATCAAATTGTGGTAGCGGATTCAGAGCTTGACAGGATATCATTTCTGAATTTAAACGGCGGTTTTTTGAGAAAAATAGAACCCGGAGCGGATATAAAAGGCATAGACGTTAAAGACGGAATTTTATACGTGCCCTGTGAAGCGGGGATAATAGAATACAGCTGTTCAAACGGAAATAAATTAAAGACCTGGGCGGATTACGGAGAAGGAAACGGTAAAGTTATAAAACCGTCTTTAATAGACGTAAATAACACTTTTGTTTATGTTGAAAACGTGTCAAGTATAAAGGTATTTGAACCGTAACAGAAGAAAGAATACAATTCTATAAGGAGTTTTATGGCACGCCACAGATTTTTTGTTAATAAGATATCGGATGAAAACGCGGAAATAACAGGAAATGATTACAATCATGCTGTGACCGTGCTGCGGATGGAACCGGGCGAAAAAGTTAATGTGTTCAATTATGAACACGGTGAATATGAAGCGGAGATAAAAGAAATAGACAGGCACGACGGGATAATAAGGATTAAAGTATTAAATAAAATACGGGACAGAAAGAAAAGCACAGCGCAGATATGCGCCATAATTTCGCTTATTAAAAAAGACAAGATGGAACTTATGCTGGAAAAATTAACCGAACTTGGAGTGGATGAAATAATACCTGTAATAACAAACCGTACTATTATAAAAATTAAGAATGAAGAAAAAAAGAACGACAGGTGGGAAAAGATTATTTATACAGCCGTAAAACAGTGCGGCAGGATGAACAAGCCAAAATTACTGCCGGTTGTTGAAAACGTATCCGCGCTAGAAACCGCACAGCATTCGCTTAAGTTTTTTATTTATGAAAAAGAAGAAAAGAATTTTTTGATAGATGAAGCCGTAAAACTTGAAGGGTTTGAAGAAAAGGTATATTTTATAATAGGGCCTGAAGGCGGATTTGACGAATCAGAGGCGGAAATTCTGATAAAAAAAGAGTTCATACCGGTCAGCATAGGCGATACTATTTTAAGGGCCGAAACCGCGGCCATTGCGGCGGCAACGGTGCTGGTGCAGGCGATAAGGAGAAGCACGTGGAAATCTTAAAAACCGTACTTGCGGAAATAAACGCGCTTGGGTTAAAAGGCGACGCGTATTGCGAAGAAAACCTTAAAAATGAAACGATGGTAAATGACGGGGAAATTGACCAGATAAGGCAGTCAGATTCTTTTGGGTGCGCTGTAAGGGTTTTTAAAAACGGAAAAATGGGTTTTTCATATTTTACAGCCAAAGATAATACAGAGGCAAAAAAAGCGGTTAAAAAAGCCGCTGACACGGCGCTTATAGAGGGTTACGAAACATATACAATGCCGTCTTTCTGTAAATGCACCCCGCCGGATACCATTGACCCGGATTATAACAATATTACTTCAAAGATAAGGCAGGACAAAGCGCTTGAAACTGAAGCGGCGGTAAAAAAATACGGAAAAAAAGTTAAATTTGTAAGGGATACAAATCTTACTGATGTAAAAAGCAGCTCTCATTACATGAACACGCAGGGCGCTGTTTCTTCATCTGACAAGACTTATTTTTACTGCTTTACTTCCGCCATTTCTTCAGACGGCACCGCGCAGGAAGCGTCAGAGGTTATGACAGGTTCTTGCGTGTTTAAGGATATTAATGCTGAAGCGCTTGGGCGCGAAGCCGCGCAAAAAGCGGATATGCTGTTAGGGGGCGGCGCTTTAAAGACAGGCAGATACGACCTTATACTTCCGCCTCAGGCGGCTGTGGATTTTTTGCAGATACTTGCGCCGTTATTTTACGCTTCCAATATCCGCAAGGGCAAATCGCTTTTTGGATCCAATAAAGAAGGCGATACTGTTGCGTCGTCCATCCTTAATATAAATGACGACGCGCTTCTGGCTTTCCGCGCGGGAAGTTTTGGTACGGACGGCGAAGGTACTCCCGGAAAAAATAAGATGCTTATTAAACACGGCAGGCTTATGGAATTTTTATATGACATAGCATCAGCGGATTATTTCAAAAAAGAACCCGGCGGCAACGGCATACGCGGCAGTTTTAAGACGCTTCCGGAATGCGGGGTGTCCAACTTCTACATTGTGCCGGGGGATTCCAGGAAAGATATAATTATGAAAGGCAGCGGCCTTATAATAAACTCTTTAATGGGGCTTCATACCGCCGACCCTGTGTCCGGTAATTTTTCGCTTGGTTTAAACGGGTGGCTGCTGGAAAAAGGGGAGATAAAACAGGCGGTAAAGGAAATGCTTGTAACCGGCAATATAAAAGACGTGTTAATGAACGTGAAAGATGTATGTGAGGACAGCGTATTTTATTTTAATTATGGAAGCCCCACAATTGTGATAGGGGATATGACAGCTGCAGGAAGATAAACCATAATCAGGAGCAGATAATGAAAAAAACAATCACCGGAATAATAGGGTTCCCTCTTTCCCACACTTTATCCCCTGTAATGCACAACGCTGTGTTTAAAAAATATAAAATGAAATGGGAATATAAGGTATTTGAAACAGAACCGGAAAAAGTGCCCGCCATGATAGAGCGAGTAAGAAAAGAAAATATAAAGGGTATTAACGTCACAATTCCGCATAAGCACGCTGTAATGCCTCTGCTGGATGAAATTGACCCTGCCGCAGAAAGGATAGGCGCGGTTAACACCGTTAAAAACGTAAACGGCAGGCTTACGGGATACAATACGGACTATCTGGGGTTTCTTGCCACGCTGAAAAAAGCAAAGATAAATCTTAAAGGCAAAAAAGTGGTAATGATTGGCGCGGGCGGTGGGGCGCACGCTATTGGCTACGCTTTAATGATACAAAAACCGTCAAAATTTTACATTTATAATATAGACATACCCATGACGAAAAATCTTGTTAAAAAATTGGGATTAAAAAAAGCCGTAATAGGAGATATTAAAAAAAGCGCGGCAAAGGACAAAGTTCTTGCAGAAGCTGATTTTATAATGAACTGTACGTCAGTCGGTATGCACGGTAATCAGGTGGTATACGAAATTGAAAAGTTAAAGAAAGGCGCGGTTGTTTACGATATTATTTACAATCCCGAAAAAACGGAGTTCCTGGCGCGCGCGGAAAAAATGGGCGCTAAAATAATAAACGGGCTGGATATGCTTATTTATCAGGGGATGGAATCTTTTAAAATCTGGACCGGTAAAAAATCCGATTATCCGCTTATAAAAGAGAAGCTTAATAAATATTTTAATAAAAAATAAATTGTTTTAAGGGGGTGTGTTGTATGAGCGACGAAAAACTGACTCCTATTGACACTGACAGGTCAATGCGCATTGACGAGCGGCACAATACAGTCCAGCCCGCGCACAACAAGGGAAAGCATAAAAAGAACTTTAAAGAAGAACTTATAAAAAAAGAAAAAGAAGTGCTTGAAAAAGAAAAACAGGAAGCAAAACCCGACACAAACGCAAAATATAAGGATGGCAGAAGAATCTGATGAAAAAAATCGTAATATTTTTTACAGCGTTACTGGTAATGGCGGCGTGTACAGCCAAACCCGAAAAAATAGAAAAAGTCTATTATCCGTCAGGAAAACTGCTGGCAGAAATGCCGATAGTAAAAGGGTTTAAACACGGGAAGCTAATATGGTATTACGAATCCGGCGATATAAAAATCACTCAGGAAGTTAAAAAAGGCGCTGCCAACGGCAGGATAATTTTTTATTACGAGGGTAATGTGAAAGAACACGAAGGTATCATAAAAAACGGCAAACGCACGGGCGAATTTAAATATTACGACAAACAGGGCAGGCTGATAAAGTCAGAGTTTTACAGCAATGGGATTGTAGTTAGGCAGAAAACATACACTCCATAACTTTCAGTAGTTTTGGTAGACGCGGGTCTTTAGCCCACGAAAGTTTTGTTTGGTTCTTTTCATAGAGATGCAATATATTGCGTTTTACTTTAAGCAGGTAGATTTGCATTGAAATATAAGAGTGTTTAATAAGGGGAGTTAGAAGTTAATCTAGGAACTACAATTATAGTGTTAAAATATAATTCTTACAATAAAAGTATTGAAAATAAAAAAGTATAAGTTAAAAAATAAAAGGAGATCTTCTTTTGAGTCGGATGAAACGATATGTAACAATTACTTTTATATTTTTAATAATATTGCTGTTCTTCCAGCAAAAAATAGCTTTTTGTGGTAGGTGTCTTGGTGATTTTGAATCATATGTACAAGAACTAGAAAATATAGCAATAATGGATTATAAAGAAGATATCAAAGGATATGTTGATTATTGTATATATAACGGAGACCTTTTGTATATTCAAATGGGAAATAGATGGGCAAAAGAAGAGAATGAGCAAATATTCAATGATTATATAAAAAGTGAGTATCGTCCAAGGATAATAGCTGCATGTAATAAAATATTTCTTCAAAAAAATGATGATTTTAAAGATCTTTGTGTTTGCTTATTTGCAAAATATAGAGTAACTAAAGTTAATGGTAAAGATTTATTTCCAATGCTTGTAAATAAAGATAAAAGTCCGATAATAGATCCAATAAAAGCTGCTATGTTAAAAGATAAACGAGCTACCAAGTTATTAATAGAATCTTTTTATACCAACAAACTATATGATTATGATGTAAGGACGGACAAAAAAAAATACCGAGTACCAATAGCTTATTTTGCACATGAAGAGTATAGAAACAGCATTCTAAATGCTTTGTGGTTTTTAAATGATACAAGATCAATTAGATTTCTTGAATACGTTATAGATAATGATCCAAGTGATGATGTTATTTATAATGCAGAATATGTGCTTCGTAAAATTAGAGAAAAAAATGCAGAGTATGTTTATAATGAAGTATTTCAATTCATGTTTAAAGGTAATCCGCTAAAGTCATATCATAGAATACAAGAAAAAAATATTTCATTTAAAGATTTAAAAGAAATTTTAATAGAGGATGATAATTATATTAAAGTTCAATCGATGAAAATTATAGTTAACAGGGGAAATATTGATGAGATAAATGAAATACTGCCTTATATAACTTATTTATCATTAAATGCAAATGATGAATATCTAATGAGAAACAGTAAAAAACTATTAGTGAAAGCAAATAGTATTTTAAGAAATAAGTAAGGTATATTGTACAAATATAGTATTTATATTGAAGGTATAATATGAAAATAAAACATCCTGAAATCGGCGTATGCGGGCTTTCGTGCAGGCTGTGCCCCAATTATCACACGGATTCAAAACCAGGTGCCCCGGGTTTAGAAGTTTTTAAATAATTACAGCAGTTAATAATAAAGGCAAAAAAGGGCTCCGTTGGGCTGGATATAAAGGAAAGGTCCAAAGTAATGCACGAAATTCTGGACGAAACCGCCGCAAAGAAAAAATATTTTCTGAAACTTAGAAAATAAACAACAGATTTTCTTTTGACTTTAAGTGTTATTATGTGTACACTTGTTATGTACACATAAGGAGGTAATTATGAAAGCGTCTGTTTTGGACCTTCGCAGAAAAATGAAATCAATAATGGCCGCGATTGACAGGAAAGAAAAAGTTATTCTTACCCACAGGGGCACCGAAAAGGGTGTTATATATCCTGTTAATTCAGAGCCGGAAGGGGAATATAATCTTTTGGAAGATCCGGCTTTTGGTATGTGGGCAAAGCACAAGAAAAGCGTGCGCCAGACCGTAAAAGATTTAAGGAAGCCGCGTCATGCAGTTTGATACAGATGTTTTAATATGGCTTTTGCGTGGAAATACAAATGCGGCGGAAAAAATTATGTCTGAAAAGGACAGATGCATAAGCGTAATTACATTTATGGAGCTTTTAAAAGGCGCCGCTAATAAAAACGAGAGTACGGCAATAAAAAAGCTGATAAAAAAACTTAACTTTACGGTAATTCCAATAAATGATGATATCAGTCATCGATCGCTTATATATATGGAAGAACATGGGCTAAAAAGTGGCATATCTGTCGCGGACTGTCTTATTGCCGCAACCGCTGCCGAATCCGCGCAGGTTTTGTGCACTGCCAATCACAAAGATTTCAGGGCGATTGAGGATATTGAATTGGAAGGATTTAAAGCATAAAAAGCAAAATAACGCCGAATCTTAATAATACGGGCGTATAATATTTTTAAAAAGATGGTGAACATGAAGATACTGAAAGTTTTGATGATACTTTTATTGCCTGTTATGGCGTATTCTTATTCCAATGAATTCAATCCGCCGCACTGGCCCGGCGAAGGGTATAATTCTAATTATTTCATATTGGGTATCCCTGATTCCAAACTGCAGATAAGCACAAAGTTCCGCGCCATTCAGGAAGGCGGTCTTTTTGTCGCCTACACTCAGCAGATGTACTGGGGGCTGTGGGAGGATTCGCATCCCATGTATGACGTGAATTACAATCCCGATATGTTTTTCAGGATAGTTGTTGATAATACCCGTTCCGCCTGGCTTGATTTTGGGCTTTTAGACCATGAATCAAACGGATTGCAGGGTGAAGATTCGCGCAGTTGGAACAAACTTTATCTGCGGTACACGGACGGTATATTCATAGGTCAGGAAAACGAACTGCACTGGTCATTTAAGGTGTGGTATCCCTACGCGCCTGACCCCACTTCGCCCGACCTGCAGCGTTACAGGGGCACGTTTGAAATGCAGGTTACTGTAAACAACCTTGCAAAAGTATTTTTTGACAGGAATGACATCACAATAAGGATATATCCGGGCGGCCCGTCATCTGTTGATTTATTAAAAGGCGGGCAGGAAATAACGCTTCGCGGGAATCTGTTTTTTACTAAAGATTTTCTTCCTGTTGTTGTCCTGCAGTTTTTTCACGGGTACGGCGAAAGGCTTATTGATTACAAGGTGGAACGGACTGTATTCAGAGCAGGCATAGGGTTTTAAGTTTAATTAAAAAATCTGTTGTATTTAACCGCTCTTGACAAGACGCCCATTGATGCTATAATTGTAATACAAATGTATTACATATTGGAGGTGTTATATGGTATTTGCGAATATCAGGGATTTAAGGCTTGATACAAACAGTGTTTTAAAATTAAGTGAAAAGGAAGGCCCTGTTGTAATTCTGCGCAATTCAAGGCCGGTTGCTGTTTTGAAATCAGTTTCAGAAGAAGATATGGAAATGAAAGTGAAATCGTTATGGCCAAAACTCCGCAAAGCCGCAGAGAAGTCAGGATACGGGGTTAATGATGTGGATGCTGTTATAAAAGAAGTCAGGCGGACACGAGTTAAATGAAAAAGAGCATAAGGGTTGTAATAGATACAAATGTGCTTATTTCATCTTTTTGGGGCAAAAAGCCCGGTGAAATTATCGCTTTGTGGTCTGCCGGTAAGCTTACCGCTGTAATAAGCCCGGAAATATTAAATGAATATATGGAAGTAATGCAGAGGTTTAACCTTTCAGAAGACAATATGGAAGCGGTAATGGAAGTACTTTCAGACACCGCGCATAATATATATGTTTCTCCGCATGAAAAAGTTAATGTGGTAAAAAAAGACAGTTCTGATAATAAATTCATAGAGTGCGCGCTTGCCGGTAAGGCCGGATTTATTATAAGCGGCGATAAGCATTTAAAAAATATCGGGGAGTATAAAGGGATTAAGATATTAACTCCGGCAGAGTTTTTGGATAATATATCCTGATTTAATCTGTGAACATATCTGTAAATAAATAATTATATTTATTTACTGCAGCTTTATTTAAGTGAAAGAAAGCCGCAGATTATTAATTTAAAATTCCGGGAGGTAATAATGCAAAATTCAAATCAATACCTTGACAGAAATGAAACTATCCGCAGTATAAGGGACAGAAGAAGCATACGCACGTTTTTGGATAAAAATATCAGTGATGATGACCTGCTGACAATACTTCACGCGGGGCATCAGGCGCCGTCCGCGCACAACCAGCAGTCGTGGAAATTTATTGTTTTAAAAGATAAGGCAAAAAACGACCTTGCGGCAATGGTGGCGGAGCGCTCGTCAAATTTTCCCAAGCCTTCTGCCGTGCTTCTAAGGATGGCGTCGCGCAGCATTATAAACGCGCCGGTAGTGGTGGGTGTAATGAACACAGGCGAACTGATTAGAAGAGGGACTGAGCTTTTTAAAATTGATAAAGAGACAGCGCACGACTTTTTCAGGATAATGGAAGTTCAAAGCTCCGCGGCCAGCGTGCAGAACATGCTGATAGCCGCAACATCGCTGGGGCTGGGCACTGTGTGGCTTGGCGTGCTTGCGTTAATGCAGAAGGATGTGCTTGGTTTTCTTGGGGAGCCCGAAGGCGAGTTTGTGGCGATTATTCCAATTGGATATCCGGCCAAACCGGGCGTTCAGCCTTCCAAACACGAACTTGATATGGTGGTAAAGTATCTGTAAAAAATAAAGTAAAAAAAATTTAATATGCCACAGAAAAACAGCTAATATAATAGCTGTTGATAAAATATAGATATTATCGCAGGCGGGCAATAGGGCGGTAAATGCTGAAAAAGGGTTTAATAATAACTTTACATTTACATGGTTTTAGACTAATATAATATCAGATATTAGATTAGTCGGAGGGTCTATATGGCGTTTATAAGAAGGCACGTTCAAAAAGCTGTAAAAGGGATGTCTTCTCAGTTTGCGGCAGTTTTTGTCACCGGGCCGCGGCAGGCCGGAAAAACCACTATGCTGGAAAAAACCGCGGCAGGTGCGGTTTATGTTACGCTTGATGATCCTGTGGCAATGCAAAACGCCAATCTGGAGCCCGGAAATTTTCTAAAACTTTATCAGCCTCCTGTAATTATCGATGAGATACAGTATGCACCGGGGCTTTTCCCTTATATAAAAATGTTTGCCGATAAAGCAAAAAAGAAAAAACTGTTTTATCTTACCGGTTCTCAGCAGTTTAGGATGATGAAAAATGTCAGTGAATCTTTGGCGGGCAGGGTTGGTATTATACAGATGCTGGGACTGTCCATGCGCGAAATAAAAAAAATAAATTTTGACACTCCTTTTATTCCTGATAAAAAGTATTTTTTAGCGGCAGAAAAATTTAAACAGGAAATTTCTTATAGAAATCTTTTTTTACATATTCAAAAAGGTTTTATGCCGGCACTGCATGCCGGCAAAGTTTCGCCGCAGGCGTTTTATTCTTCATACGTCAAAACATATATTGAACGGGATGTGCGTGATTTAACACAGGTGGGGGATGAATTAAAGTTTCTTAAATTTTTGTCAGTTGCCGCGGCAAGGACGGGACAGATGCTTAATTATACTTCAATTGCATCTGACGTGGGAATAAGCCTTCCAACAGCGGAACGCTGGGTATCTGTGCTATGCGCGTCCGGGATTGCATATCTTTTACAGCCATTTTTTAATAACAGGATTAAAAGGGCTGTTAAATCGCCTAAATTGTATTTTCTTGATACGGGACTGGCTGCTTACCTTAGCCGCTGGAACAGCGCGCAGGCGCTTGAATCCGGCGCTATGTCCGGGGCTTTTTTTGAAACGTTTGTTATAGCGGAGATAATAAAAAGTTATTATAATGCCGGTATAAGCGAGCCGCCGCTTTATTACTACAGGGATAAAGATAAAAAGGAAATAGATTTAATTATTGAAGGTGACGGTGTACTGCATCCGCTTGAGATAAAAAAGACTTCCAATCCCGCTAGTGAAGATATAAAAAATTTTAGTGTACTGGATAACATAGCGGGAATAAAACGCGGAAGCGGCGGTATTATCTGCAATTATGAAAAACTTTCAGGCATAAGCGCTTTGGATTATAGTATTCCCGTATCATATTTATAAATAATCAGCGGGATGTAAATTATTAATAATCTTATAAGGAGGCTGCAGGCGTGTATAAAAAAAGTCCGGAAGTGACCGCGTTCATAGAAAAATATCCCAAAGATGTAAAATCAATACTTGATAAGATACGCGCGTTGATACACAAAGCCGCGCCAGAAGCACAAGAAGCCATGGGTTACGGTGTCCCTGCCTTTAAATTAAACGGCAACCTGGTCTTTTTTGCCGCTTTTAAAAAGCATATAGGTTTTTATCCAAACGGGGATTCTGCGATGAAAAAATTTAAAAAAGAACTTGCGGAATATGAACAGTCCCGCGGAACAATAAGATTTCCGCTTGATAAACCGATACCGTACGGCCTGATAACAGAAATAGTGAAGTTTAGGGCGCAGGAACAGCTGCAAAAACGTTAACACGCCTGCGTATTAAACAGCTTTTGTTTTATGGCAACTTAAAGTTGACATATGGCAATATAGTGTTGCCATGACTAATATTAATATAAAGGTCTGAAAAAAAGAAGCAAGAAAAGCCGTGAGTGACTTGAAATTGTATAATTTTGTAAAATAAATTTAAATGAAAGATATGAATTTTCTAAATTTGTGAATGAAAATTTTTTGACAGCAGATGATAGATATTTTTTTAAATGTATACTATAGTATATAAATCTTATTTATGGGAGGGTTGTTTAATGAAAAATTTAGTTTTAACTTTTGTTTTTGTTTTATTGTTATTTGCGGGTTGTAAACAAAATACCAATAATGTTGAACCGACTTCTCCGGAACCTACTGCAACCGCAACGCCTGTATGCGATATCTTATTTGGATATAATTTAGATAATGATAGTAACAATTTTCTTGAAAATTCCTTAGTTGGAAGTTTGTTTGAAATGAGTGATGAAGCCAATATTAACCGATTATCTGTCAAACTTAATGTAGATTCGGATTATTCAATTGGAATATATACTGATAATGCTGGCGAGCCAGGAACATTGCTGGTGGAAACAGGTATAAAAAATGGTTTGGCGGGATGGAATACTGCGGATATTGGATTGACAACGCTTTCTTCGGGTGAGAAATACTGGTTAATCTCCATCACCCAAAATAAAGGCGTCAGGGTATGTACGTCAGTCAATAGGGGATATAAAGGATATACTTATGCATGGAGCGATATTGTTTCTGATGGTATGCCTTCATCTCTCTCGGGCTGGATATCCGTGTCGTTATGTGAACAAAAAATATACGCTTCATATTGCAATTGAAATAATAAGTATAAAGATGTGTTTTTGTGTTTAATGGAAGCAATATAGTCTAAACACGGGCTAAAAGGTGTACTTAAATTTTTAATTTGCAGTAATTAATTATTTCTGTAAATACTGAAAATATCCCCTCAAAAAACAATTAAAATAATCTGTATATTTTTGTTGACACAAATGTATACATTGTGTATACTTGTGTCATGAAGAAACATACACTTAGTTCAAAGGAAACAGAGTTGATTAAGGCTGTAAGAAACACCCTGATGAAGGGGCACAGCCCAAGCGTGAGAGAGCTTATGGAGGAGCTTGGTTATAAGTCGCCGCGGTCAACCGCGGAGCTTATTAAAAAACTCGCGGCAAAGGGCTATGTAAGAAGAAACGCGGAAGGCGACCTGCAGATCATTGAAAACTTTTCCGGTGATGAAAGCAGGGTCCAGACCGTTGAAGTACCGCTTGTAGGGCAGGTGGCGTGCGGTTCGCCCATTCTGGCGGAAGAGAACATAGAGCAGATGATACCGGTGTCCACGCGCATCGCTTCTCCTCCTTACAGGTACTACATGCTGCGCGCAAAGGGCGATTCCATGAACCTTGCCGGTATCAATGACGGGGACGCTGTGCTTGTAAGGCAGCAGGGCACTGCCCGCAATAAAGAAATTGTGGTGGCTTTAATTGACGACGAAGCCACAATAAAGGAATTCAACAAAAGCGGGGATATGGTCCTTTTAAAACCAAAATCAAGCAACCTTAAACACAAACCGATAATACTGACAAATGATTTTATGATACAGGGAATTGTTGTCACAACCATACCGGGACTATAACAGGAGGATGAAAATATGTCGCCATTTATTGTAAGTGCTGTAAGTGAAGTGGACGCGTTTAGGGTAATGTACGGATGGAAAATGGGAAGCAGAAGCGGCGCTTTTATAAGGCTTGCCGGTTATCACGGGCCAAAAAAGGGCAATCCGGGGTATGAAAAAGCCGTAAAGATGTTAACAGCGCTTGTGCTTGGAAAAAAGATACACGTTGGAAAGGTTGTAAAGGTAAAGGGAAAAGACCTTGTGGCAGAAATATTTGTAAACGGCAGAAACTTAAACGAGTATCTGAATTAATATAATAGGAAAGCGGCAGAATTGTCCGGCAAGAAGGAAACAAAGGGCGCAGTACAAAAAAAACATAGAGGAAAACAAAGGGAGGCAACAGAAATGAGCGAAGAGAGCAAAAGGGAAGAAAGTAAAAGTGAAAAGAAAAAAGCGTTAAGCCTTGCAATAGCGCAGATTGAAAAGGAATTCGGCAAGGGGTCCATTATGAAACTGGGACAGACACAGACAGGAAAGATTGAATCAATACCTACCGGGGCTTTATCATTAGATTTGGCGCTTGGTGGAGGCGGAATACCCAAGGGAAGAATAATTGAAGTATTCGGGCCGGAATCTTCCGGTAAATCCACACTTGCGCTTAACATAGTGGCGCAGGCGCAGAAACAGGGCGGCGTGGCCGCTTATGTGGACGCGGAAAACGCCATGGACGCGGAATACGCGGCTAAAGTGGGCGTTGATGTGGGCGAACTTCTTATCTCCCAACCGGATACCGGGGAACAGGGGCTTGAAATTGTTGAAAAACTTGTAAGAAGCGGCGCCGTTGATATAATTGTCGTGGACTCTGTGGCAGCTCTTGTACCTAAAGCCGAAATTGAAGGAGATATGGGTGACAGCCATATGGGGCTTCAGGCGCGCCTTATGTCACAGGCAATGAGAAAACTGACGGGCATAATAAACAAATCAAAGTGTATCGTCATTTTCATTAATCAGATAAGGGAAAAAATAGGCGTTATGTTTGGCAATCCGGAAACCACGCCGGGCGGACGCGCGCTTAAGTTTTACTCGTCCATCAGAATAGACATTAGAAGGGTGGAAACAATAAAGAAGGGCGAAGAAATGGTGGGCAACAGGGTAAAAGCGAAAATTGTAAAAAACAAAGTCGCGCCTCCTTTCAGGGAAGCTTTCTTTGATATCATCTTTGGAAAGGGAATTTTAAGGGAGCCCGCCACACTGGAAGCCGCTGTAGATTTTGGAGTCGTGGAAAAAAGCGGAAGCTGGTACATATACAAAGGCGAAAAAATCGGGCAGGGCAAAGAAAATTCAGTTAATTACCTGACGGCACATCCGGAAATAACTACAACTATAGAAGAGGAAACAAAAGAAAAGTTCTTTGCCAAAGCGGCAGGCCAGGCTCCGGAACCGGTTGAAGAAGAGGAAGAGGATGATCTGGAAGACCTGGAAGGTGCTGAAGAAGTAAAAGCGGAAGAAACTGAAAAACCTAAAAAAGGGGCAAAAAAGAAATAGGTTTTAAATTTATGGGACAGGGAGTCCCGAAAAAAGAGGGGTAGAGCTATGGAAAAAGAACAGTTCAGCAAAGAAATGTGTGAAAGGACTTTGAAATTCGGGGCAGACGCGGCAATAGCGTGTGCGAAACTGCCGGGCAAGACAGAGGCAAACATTCTGGGAGAAATGATTGTAAGATGCGCGTCTTTGACCGGCGCAAGCTACAGGGCGGCGTGTAAAAGCAGTTCGGGTAAGGATTTCCTTTCCAGGCTGGAAGAAACAGAAAGGCTTTCAAACGAGGCAAAACATCTTATGGAAGTCCTGCAGGTTGCCGGGCTTGAAAAAGACGGTTTGTTAAATGAACTGGTAAAAGAAGCTGGTGCAATATCTTCCATCTGCGGTTCCGCGATAAAGTCAACGCGGGAAAAATTCACCGCGTATAAAGACAAAAACAAAAAGGAAAACTTAAAGGCGGCTGTATAATATTGTTACCCCAATAGCATATATCACGGTTTAAGGCAAAAACCATAAACCGTTTATTGACGCCCTTTGTTTTCCGGCCGGCGCGGGCCCTGTGAGGCCCCGCCGGCCATTTTGTTTTTATAGGGTATAAAGCCTGAATGTATAAGTTTTGTATATGCATTATGCAACCCTTTCTGCTAAAATGACGTCAAATGTAAGGAGGTAATATAATGAAAAAATTTATAAAAGTTATGTTAATAATTACAGGAATAATAATACTATTACTTGGGGCAGCCACGGCGGCTGTTTATATCATGTTTCCGCCTGAAAAAATCAGGCAGATTGTAATAAAAGAAGCATCTGAAGCTACAGGGCGTGAAATAGGCCTTGGAGAGCTTAAATTTAATATTTTTAAAGGGATAGAGATAAGCAATGTTTATATTAAAGAGGCCGGCGCTTCAAATAAAGAAAACTTCCTTCAGGCTGAAAGTGTCATATTTAAATATAATCTTTTAGCCCTTTTAAAAAAAGACCTTATTATTAACAAAATAGAGCTTGTTTCTCCTTACGTAAAAATAATTAAACAGCCTGACGGAAAGTTTAGTTTCTCTGATATGTTAAACGGTGAAAAAAAAGCTGCAAAACAAAAAACTGCGAAAAAAGAGAAAAAAGCGGACAAACCTTTATTCAATAATATAATAGTAACGGGAGTGGCGGTAAAAAAAGGCAACTTTATATATTCCGATGTTTCAAAAGCAAAAGCGGTAAATGCGCAGTTAAAAGACTTTAATTTTTCAACCGGAAACCTGCTGTTAAGCGCGGCTGTTCCTGTGGATATTAAATCGGATTTTACCGCGGTTTACGGCAGTTATGTTATACCTGTGGATTTAAAATCTCAGTTAAGGCTTGACCTTAAATCAAAAGACGCTGATATTGCGGTGGGGAAACTTGTAATAGCCGGCACGGTAAGCGAAGGTAATGTTAAACTTGTAAATTTTAAGGACGTGTCAGGAAATATTTCAACAACTGCCGGCATACCGGATATTATGAAGATGCTGCCTGAAAAAACCGTTTCAGGGCTGAAAGACGTATCGCTTTCCGGAAATATAAAAAACAGTATTAAATTTTCCTCTGTTAAAGGAAAGTTTGTATTTTCAGATTCGGCAGCTGTTGAAAAAGCGGAAGTATTGTACCGCGGGAAAAAAGCAGTGGAAAATTTTAACGCTTCAGCTGAAATTACATCCTCTTATAATTTAAAATCCGATATGGATTTTAAACTTGCCGGCAGCAATGTAAATATAAAAATAAAAGGCAGCAATGTGACAAGCCTTGATGACGGGGTTTTTAATATTGATATTTATTCCCCGAAGCTTGCCGTGGAATATCTTCTGGCATTGATTCCGCAAAAAGATAAATCAGCCCCTAAAAAGCAGGTAACAAAAACAAAAACAGCGGCTGCTAAAACAAAGAAGGCCATAAAAGCGCCGGGCACTTACCTTAATATTAAAGCCGATGCCATTTCTTTTAAGGAAATAGAGATTGGAAAGACAATAGCAAATGTAAGGCTTGTTAACAATAAATTTTATATGGAAGCTTCAGCTGCAGCATACAGTGGAAACATAAACAGCAGCGCGGTATCTGATATAAATAAAGGGACGTATTCATTTGATTTTATAACATCACAGGTACAGATGACGCGCCTTATAGACGATGTTATAGCCGTACTTCCAAGAAAAGACGCGTCTAAGAAAACTTTTATTGATGACCTTAAAGGTAAAGTTCAGGGTAAAGCCGCCATTAATTCAAAATTTTCAGGAACGACGTTTAATGACATACTGCATACGGTAAAAGGCAGCGGAAATTTCAGCGTTACAAACGGCCTTGTGGGGCCGCTTGAAATGGGCAAAGACCTTGCGAAAAAAACAGGCATTTCAGATTTGGGCAATGCCATAGAGTTTGATACTATGTCAGGTGTATTCAGCATGGCTTCCGGTAAAATCGATGTTAAAAACTTCCGGCTTGATAAAGGCGCTGACGGAAAAGCAGGCGATATAAAAGTAAAAGGGGCCGGATGGATAACCGTGGACAGGGCTCTTGATTTTAAGGCGGAAACAGACATAAGCCCCAAATTATCAAAACAGTTTGAACAGAACATAGCGGCTAATTTTGGGATCAAGGACGCCGGATACGCGTATGATAAAGAAGGCTGGATGCCTTTTGATTTCAGGGTATATAATACGATAGCGCAGAAAAAATACGATTACTCACAGGCAAGGATGATGGAGAACATAAAAAGAAATCTGTCCAAAAAACTTGAAGAAGAAGGCAAAAAGTATATGGAAAAAGAGGGCGGAAAATTAATAAAACAACTTTTTGGAAAATAGCAGCTGCGGCGGGAGTACTTGTTCTAATAGTAATGACCGCAGGCTGTGCCACGGTTAAACCGGCAGATAAAGCGCAGCTGCATCATGATAAAAAAGTAAGCGCGCAGAATGCAGGCGGTTCAGACATAATCACCCTGACGGGCGATATAATGCCCGGACGAAAACTGTCACCGGTTATAGATGTTAACGGAAGCGGTTATCCTTATGCAAAAGTTAAAGAATTATTAAAAAAATCATCTGTTGTATTTGGAAACCTTGAAGCTCCTCTTGTAAATAAAGAAAACCTTTCAAATCTGAAAAAGCAGGGTAAAGACAAGTCAGTTCATCTTTATGGGTTTGAAAGGGATGCGCAGGCAATGGCAGATGCGGGTTTTGATATAATGTCGCTTGCAAATAATCATATATTGGATTATGGGCAATATGGGCTTACACAGACCGTACAGGCGCTTGAAAAGGCGGGGATTGATTACTGTGGAATAAGAAAAGGCGCGCTATGGAAGCCAAATGCTCCGTGCGTGAAATATCTAAACGGTACAAAAGTATCTTTTTTATGTTATTCAAATGTATCCCATGAAACATTTTTTGCCGGCAAAAACAGGTACGGAACAATACCGGCCCTTATGGATGAAATTGAAAAAGATATTGAAGCGTGCAGGGCTGATACTGATATTCTTATTATATATCTGCACTGGGGAAGGGAATATGAAGAGGTAAAAAGTTATCAGAAAAAATTCGCAAAAAAATTAATTGACCGCGGCGCGGATTTTATTTTTGGCTCGCATACGCACATTTTTCAGGATGTTGAAAAGTACAAGGGTAAATACATATTTTATGGTTTGGGAAATTTTGTTTTTGACCTTGAACGCGAAGATACCCATAAAAGCGGTATTGTGAATCTTGAAATAGCTGATAAGAAAATAAACGGAGTTAAACTTATACCGGTAAAGCTTGTGGAATACAGGCCGGAAATAATGCATGATCCCGCGGAGATAAAGGCGTTTATTGACGGGTTGAAGTTTGAAGGTGTTGATGTAAAAGAACTTGGTTTATAAAGTAGAGACGCAATATATTGCGTCTAAAGTTTATTTATTTAAACCTGTGAGATAAAATGTATCTAATTGTAAAAACTCCTATATTGCATATAAACTGTGTAAGTTATAATTGGGTTTAAAAACGAGACGCAATGTATTGCGTCTCTACTTTAAGAACGCAAATTACGCGGTCAAAACGATTCAAGTCCTGCAGGGCCTGAAAATAAAAAAAGCGTGCAAGAAAGCACGCTTTTTTTATTTTAAATGGTGGGCCCTGTAGGACTTGAACCTACGACCAATAGATTATGAGTCTACTGCTCTAACCAACTGAGCTAAGGGCCCATTTTTTGTTAATTTCAAAGTGTTTTATATTATATTTTTTTAAGGTATAATGTCAAGGGAATAATAAAGAAACAGGCAGGGAGGTTGTTATGGGTAAAGGCATTATTAAGCTGTTTCTGCTGCAGGCATTCATTTTAATTTCGGTAATAGGGGGATTTGCCATGGAAAACAATATGACGGCGGAGCAGGTAATAAAAAATATGACGTGGTTTCACCACGATTCTTTTATGCTGAAACTTGATGAAAAAATCATCTATATAGACCCTTTTAAAATTGAAACAGGCCCTGCCGCCGATTATATCCTTATAACACATGAGCATTATGACCACTGTTCTCCGGAAGATATTAAAAAAGTCTCCTCCAAAAATACAGTTATTGTATGTACGGGACAATCCGCCGAAAAGCTTAAAGGGTATAACTTAAAAATAGTTAAACCGGGTGATTCCATATTGCTTGGCGATATTAAGGTGGAAACTGTCCCGGCATATAACAATAAAAAACCTTTTCATCCCAAAAAAGACGGTAAAGCAGGGTATATTATTAATTATAAAGGGGCAAGAATATATCATATGGGCGATACGGATTTAATTGATGAAATGAAGAATGTCGGTAAGATATCAGTGGTGCTTGTGCCTGTATCCGGCACCTTTGTGATGACAGCAAAAGAAGCGGCATTAGCTGTAGATTTAATCAAACCTGAAATCGCGGTCCCGATGCATTACGGGCTTATTGTGGGAAATAAAAACGACGGAGAAGAATTTAAAAAATTTATTAAAGATAAAAATATAAAGGTATTTATACCTGAAGAAAAGAAGGTAAAAAATGCTGAATAAACAGGAACAGGAAGAAATCTTAAAACTTGCCAGAAACACAATAGAACAATATGTGACAAAGAGTATTATTCCGCGGTTTAATTCCAATGACCCCGCTTTTAATCAGACGGGAGGCGCTTTTGTCACCATTCATAATCACGGGCAGCTTAGGGGCTGTATTGGAACAATAGAAAGCAATGAACCAATACATAAAACAGTTGAAGAAATGGCGATAGAGTCTGCAACTCAGGATCCAAGGTTTGAACCTGTAAATGAAGAGGAGCTTAAAGATATTGATGTGGAAGTATCCATACTGTCACCCAAGCGAAGGGTGTCCGGTATTGATGAAATTGAACTTGGCAGGCACGGGGTAATAGTTAAAAAAGGTTTTGCTGCAGGTGTATTTCTTCCGCAGGTGGCTGACGAAACCGGGTGGAGTAAAAAGGAATTTATGGAACACCTTTGTGAAGGAAAAGCCGGATTGTCAAAGGACGCGTATCTTGACCCTAAAACCGAAATATATGTATTTGAAGCGCAGGTTTTTGGGGAAAAAGAGAATCGCTGAACAACAAACCGTTATTTAAAACGGCAGCATATGCGTAAATTTGAGTTTAGTGTTAAAGACAATCCTAACGGGCTAAAAAAACCTATTTTAGGAGGGCGGCATGTGCAGATTTTTAGAAGAAGAAATTGATTATTCGGAAGCGGCTAATGAACAGGGATGGGTGGAAAAAAACCGCAGGGTATGCGCTTTAAAAAGAGAAAACTGCAATAAAAACGGGGATCAAACAGATATCTGCTGCGGGTTTGCCGAAACAAATAGTTTTGCTAAATGCGGCAATTACAGGGCACAGTAAAACAAGCCGACAAATTAAATTAAAAAAAGCTGTTGCTTTCTGAAGTCAATACTGTATAATTTAACCAGATGGTTAAACTAATCAGTTAAATTAAACAGGCGGCTGTAATGGAAATAAAACAGGCAAATCAAATTAACATTAAAGACGCGGTAAGATTAAGCGCTGAAGTCTTTAATTCATCTTTTCTGAAAGAATCTATAATGAAAGAAGAACAGTTTTCATATAAAAATATAAGGCTGTTATATGAAGGGAAAAAACTTGTCAGCATGGCGTGTGTTCTGCCAAGGCATATATATATAGACGGAGTTACGGTAAAAGCGGCAGGTATAGCGGGGGTGGCAACAGCACCGGATGAAAGGGGAAAGGGGTATGCCGCAATAATCACGCGGGATGCCCTGGAATACATAGAAAAAGAAAGATACGCCCTTACGTATTTGAATCCTTACAAAACTTCATATTATAAGCAGTTTGGTTATTCACCGGTTATGTTTCCATTTAAAGTAATAGATTTGCCTGACAAACTAAAAATCCAACACGGGTATTTCATTAAAAGAATTGATCCGATGAAAAAAAGTGATATTAAAGCAATGGCACAAATACATGCCGCGTTTTGTGCGGATAAAACAGGCCCTGTAGCCAGGTCAATAAATACGTGGATACTGGGGTGTAAATACATTGAAAAAGAGGGTAAATCAGAAGGTATTGGAATATCGCCGGCATATATCGCGTATAAAGGCAGAAAAGCATGCGGTTATCTTTTAATTGGCCCTGTAAATCATATTGAATTAAACTCACTTAAGATATCCGAACTGTGCTACTTACCGGGTCATGAAGAAAGCGTAAACGCACTGGCAGAACAGGCGTTTAAGTATATAAAACAAAAAGGTTTAAATAAAATATATTATGACAGTGGCGAAGGGATAGAAATAGAAGGATCCAGAAACCCTGTTAAAAAAGAAGTTAAAACCTATATTACTCCCAAATACATCAGAATGTACAGAAGCGGTAATTTTCAGGAGTTAAAGAAAGTAATTATTCCGCTTGTAATAAAAAGGTTGAAAAAAAACGGCATTAAAGGAGTGTTTGATATTAAAAGGACAAAAAAGAATATGCCGGGAAACGTATCTTTTTATCACGGCAAAAAAGTGATAGCGCAGGCTGATGAAGGGACACTGATGAAAATGATGCTTGGAATTAAATATAAAACCTCCGGTAACAGTGAAATTATAAAAACCGCATTTCCTATGCTTAAGCCGTTATATATGGATTTTGATTTCCTATGAAAAAATCTGCTGAAATAAAAATTTTTATCCCGGACTGGAATTTTTACTTTGTTTTCACCGGAAAGAATACGGAGGTTAAAAGTGTCAAAAAAACAGGATCCACAAAAAGAGTTAAAGGCAAAAGAAAGAATACTTAAAGCCGCGTCTGATGAATTTGTGGAATACGGCTATTATGGCGCAAGGACGCAGAGGATAGCAGACAGGGCAAAGGTAAACAAAGCGCTGCTTCATTACTATTACTCATCAAAAGAAAATATATACGAGCAGGTGTTAAGGACGGTTTTTGGCATATTAATAGAAAGAATAAACGGGATTGATTTTGAAAACGGCGGGAAAACAGAGAAAGTTATGGAAGAGATACTGAATATATATGAAAAAATGTTTGATGAATACAGAAGCCATCTTAAACTGATGGTTTATGAAGTGATAAGCGGGGCGAAACACATGCCAAAGATAATAATGGAAAATTTCAGCAGAATTCCTTTTAATCCGATAAACGGTAAACTTTATAAATACCTTAATAAAGAGATGAAAGAAGGCAGAATGAAAAAAGTGAATATCTATCAGTTTCTTATAAGTTTTATTGTTCAGCTTGCGCCTGTTTATATGGTTAAACCCATGGCGGAAGAAATCGCCGGGAAAATAGGATTTGACAGGTTAATAGTGGGAAAATTTGTAAAGGACAGAAAAAAATATATTATGGATAATTTTAAAAGTTCAATGCTGCCTGAAAATAAAAGGAGGAAAGAATAAATGAAAAAAGATACAGCGGTTATAATTATTGCACTTTTTATATCTGCAATTGCGGGCTGTTCAAAACCGGACGTGTCCATATCAGGATCCGGAACTGTTGAAATAAAAGAGGTGGATGTTGCGCCTAAAATTTCAGCAAGGGTGATAAAAAAAATAAAGGATGCGGGCGAAACTGTAAAAGCAGGTGAAACAGTTGCCGTCCTTGAAAACACGATAGTGCAGGCGCAGCGTCAGGGTGCATATTCCGCCTATAATACCGCAAAAGCTTCCTATGACAGGTTAAAAGAGCTTTATGCTTCAGCTTCAGTTTCAAAACAGCAGTTTGAAGCCGCGGAAGCGCAGTATAACCAGGCAAGGGCGGCATACATTACGGCGGATGAAATGTTAAAAGAATCGCAGGTTAAGGCGCCGTGGGACGGGGTAATAATGGAAGTGCACGTTGAAGAAGGCGAACTTGTATCTCCAAATACTCCTGTTTTTACGCTGGGGGATATGAATACCGCGAAAGTTACCATATATATGCCTCTTATTGACATGAGCAGAGTAAAGCTGGGAAGCGCTGCTTTGGTTAAAATAGACGCGTATAAGGATAAAGTTTTTAAAGGAAGTGTTTCCCGTATATCACAGGACGCGGAATTTACTCCGAAAAATGTTCAGACAAAAGATGAAAGGGTAAAACAGGTGTTTGGCGTTGAAATAACCGTAAAGAATGATGAAGGTATGTTAAAGCCGGGAATACCGGCAGATGTAATTATCAACTTATAGAGTAAAAGCCACAGCCCATAAATACTGCAACCGGAAAGATCAGGACCGGTCAATAAAAGGAGCAAAATGGGAAGTATAGTATCTGTAAATAATTTGAAAAAGAGTTTTGGAAAAGTGGAAGCGGTGTCCGGATGTTCTTTTGAAATAAATTCCGGGGAAATTTTCGGGCTTATAGGCCCGGATGGCGCCGGCAAAACCACCACTCTTAGGATGCTTGCTGGTATTATGCATCAGGATTCAGGCGAATGTACTGTGCTGGGATATGGCCTTCCAAAAGAATCGGAGGGCGCCAAAGAGCAGATGGGTTATATGCCGCAGAAATTTTCTTTATATACAGATTTAACTGTTCAGGAAAATATGGAATTTTTTGCCGATATTTTCAGCATAGACAGGATTACGCTTGCTAAAAGGCTTGAACCTCTGCTGAAAATGACAAGGCTGGAACCGTTCAAAGACAGGCTTGCCGGAAATTTATCCGGGGGAATGAAACAAAAACTTGCTTTGATGTGCACGCTTATTCACAGGCCAAAGCTGCTAATACTTGACGAACCCACCACGGGCGTTGACCCGGTGTCGCGCAGGGAGTTCTGGGAAATACTTCAGGAAATAAGAACTGAAGGGGTGACATTAATAGTAAGCACTCCATATATGGATGAAGCAGAATGGTGTTCCAGAGTGGGGCTTATGTACGCCGGAAAGTTCTTAATGTCCGGAAGCCCGCTTGAATTGAAAAAAAGTTTAAAAAGTTCGGTTTATGAAGTTACGGGCAACAGTGAAAAAATAAAGGAGTCCGCGAAAGGGCTTGCTTCACTTGAAGATTTGCGCCCGCTTGGTGCTCATTACAGGATTGTTATAAGCGATGAAAATGATATGAATGTTTTCAGGCAGAGAATAGGCACTGACGCTCGAATAATAAAAGCAGCTGTGACAATTGAAGATGTATTCATAGAAAAAATCACTTAAGGGGAACTAATTTGAATTTTGCGGTGAAAGCGGAAAACCTTACAAAAATTTTCGGCAGTTTTACTGCCGTTGATAATATTTCTTTTGAAGTTAAAAAAGGAGAAGTATATGGTTTTTTGGGTGCTAACGGCGCCGGAAAGACCACTACCATCCGCATTCTGTGCGGGCTGCTTGAACCCACAAAAGGTGATGCTATTGTGGCGGGATACAGTGTTAAAAAAGATACTGAAGAGATAAAAAAAAGGCTTGGGTATATGTCGCAGAAATTTGCCCTGTATACAAATCTTACAGCCGAAGAAAATATAGAATTTTACGGCGGTATTTACGGGATGAAAGAAAATGATATAAAAATCCGAAGCAAAGAGGTTATGCACCAGCTTGGGCTTGATGAAATGGCCGGCAGGCTTGTTTCCGGCATTGCCGGCGGCATAAGGCAGAGAATAGCCCTTGCCTGCGCGGTTGCGCACAGGCCTGAAATTGTTTTTCTTGACGAGCCCACCGCGGGCGTGGACCCTATCCTGCGCAGAAAGTTCTGGGAGATAATAGATAATATTTCAAAACAGGGGACCACCGTATTTGTAACCACCCATTACATGGACGAGGTGGAAAACTGCACCAGAATATCCCTTATGGACGGCGGAAAAATAATTGCCGAAGGTAATGTGCAGGAACTTAAAAATCACGCGTTTAAATCTCCGGTTTATGAAATGGAAACAGAGGACGTGGGCAAAGCATATAAACTTCTGGCCGGAGATACGGAAATTGGCGAAGTTTCAATGCACGGCGCGATGCTGCATGTTATTTCCGGGATTTCAATGGAAACCGTGCAGAATAAAATAAGCGGGCTTCTTAACAGGGCCGGGATTGTTCACGGCAGGCTGAATGTTTCACAGCCCACAATGGAAGACGTGTTTGTAAAACTGGTAAGAAAATAATGGAAGGTGAAAAGTGAAAGGGCAGGGCAGGCTGGATATAAAAAGGGTAATTCCCGTTATGCGCAAGGAATTTCTGCAGATAAAACGCGACCCGCGTTCGCTTGGAATTGCGCTTTTAGCCCCTGTAGTGCTGCTTATTCTTTATGGGTACGCGGTTACTTTTGACATAAAGAACATAAATATATCCGTGGTTGATTATGACAACACCGCTTACAGCAGGCAGTATGTGTCAAAAATTGAAGCATCGGGATATTTTACCCTGTATGAACCCGCGCGTAATGATATGAAAAAAAGCGTGGAGGCTTTAAGGATAAATAAAGTAAGGGCTATATTGTCTGTGCCAAAAGGTTTTTCTTCGGATTTAAAAAATAATAAAAAAACATCTGTACAGCTTATCTGTGACGGGTCAGAACCAAATACTTCCACTGTGGCTATAGGTTATGTCTCTGCCGTCACAATGATGTATTCGCGCGGCATAATACTTGAAAAAGTGAAGATGCGGGGAGTAAACCCAAAAAATATCCCTGCTGTTATGGCAGAACCAAGAGTCTGGTATAACCCGCAGATGAAGAGCGTAAATTTTATCGTGCCGGGCTTAATTGCAATACTTATGATGTTAATAGCCGGTACTCTTACTTCGCTGACCGTTGTCAGGGAAAAAGAACGCGGCACATTTGAACAGCTGATATCCACTCCCGTAAAACCGCTTGAACTTATGGCAGGAAAACTTTTTCCATACGTGATAATAGGTTTTGTGGATGTGATAATAGTCGCGGTTGTGGGGATGCTGTGGTTTAAAGTGCCGTTCAGGGGAGATATTATCGCGTTTTTATTAATGTCCGTAATGTTTATTTTTACCGCTATGGGAATGGGAATGCTTATTTCCAGCGTGGCGCCTAATCAGACGGTGGCTGTTATAGGAACGGTAATGGCCACCATGCTGCCTTCCATACTGCTGTCGGGATTTGTTTTTCCGGTGGCTTCAATGCCGAAAATAATACAGGTAATAAGTTATGTTGTGCCTGCCAAATATTTTTTAACCGCTTTAAGGTCGCTGTTTTTAAAACCCGGGGTGGGGTTTAATGTCCTGTATCCGGAAGCTCTGCTGCTGCTTGTTTTTGGATTGTTTTTTGTCGCGGCATCCGCGAAAAGATTCAGAAAATATATGTGAGGATGAATATAATATGAAACATCCGGTGTTTTACATGATTAAAAAAGAGATGACAGAGATTAAAAGGACAGGCATGATAAAAATGCTTATTGTGGCGCCTATTATACAGATGATTATTTTCGGATACGTGGCAACGACCGATATCAAGCATGTGTCCACGGCAATATGTATTGAAAAACCTTCGGCGCAGGCACGCGGACTGGCGGATAAATTTATAAACAGCGAGTATTTTAACGTGAAATATAATATAAATAACCCGGAAGAAATTGATAAGATATTAGGCAATAGTAAAGCATTAATAGGCATAAGAATACCGGCAGACTTTGACACGCTGATAAAAAAAGGAAAGGCTGTGAAGGTACAGGTAATAATTGACGGCAGCGACAGCAATGCGTCCTTAATTTCCATGAACAGGGCGTCTTCAATAATTCAGGGTTATTCTGCGGATGTGTTTGCGGAGAAAATGGAGATAATGAAACCGGTGATTGGGAACCTGCCGGAAATAAAACTTGAAGAGAGGGTCTGGTACAATCCGGAGTTAAAAAGCGCAAATACAATGGTGCCGGGTGTGATGGGTATGATTCTTATGATTATAACCATTATCATAACAGCGGTATCAATAGTAAGGGAGAAAGAGAACGGCAATATAGAACAGCTTGTGGTAACGCCCATAAAACCGGTTGAAATAATAATAGGTAAGACAGTGCCGTATATAATATTCGCGCTGGCGGATATTGTCCTGATAACGGCGTTGTGCCTTTTAATTTTTAATATAAGCCTTGAAGGCAGTTTTATTCTTTTATTAACCCTTTCTTTATTTATGATATTCGCGAATCTGGGGCTTGGCATACTTATTTCCACGGTTTCTTCCACGCAGCAGCAGGCTATGCTGACATCCATGTTTTTTATTGTTCCAAATATACTGCTTTCCGGATTTATTTTCCCCATAAACAATATGCCTGCCGCGCTTCAGTTTATCGCATATGGCCTTCCGTTGACGCATTACAATGTAATACTTAAAGGCATTTTCTTAAAAGACCTTGGGTTTACGGAACTATTGCCGCAGACCCTGGCGCTTCTGGCATTTGGCGCCGTAATTTTTGCTGTTGCCATAAAGCAGTTTAGAAAAACAGTAAGCTGATAAACCGGCAGCTTTTTTTGCTTTCATTACGTCCAATCTGCGTGAAACCCTGTAACCGCAAAGTGATAATGTCCTAAATATGCAAAATAGAAATGTCCTATTCCAAGGCGTGGTAGCATAGAAATACGGAGGTG
>JAFGWA010000066.1 GCA_016937715.1 Candidatus Goldiibacteriota bacterium | reverse complement strand
ATCTTAACTTATAATAATTCTCCAACCTTGTTTCATTCCCACCTTGTTTCATCAATCCATTTGCCTCGTGTTTCAAACCAAGTGAATGTCCAAATTCATGACCTAAAGTTAATTCGAAATCATTCCCACTCATATCATTAACATTAAGATTAATTTTCATACCGCCAATCTTGTCAACAAATCCCATTATCTTTCCCTGTTCCCCATCTTTCCCAATATTAAAATCATAGTTATTTGAATCTAATAACGTTATTTGATGTTCTTTCCCTCCACTTTTTACTGTTCCTACACTTATTTCCGCATCAACTTTTACTTTATAATATTTACTATCATAAGAAAAAGTGTTTTCTATTGTTTTTTCCGCTCTTTTTGCTGCACTCTTTTTATCATTTTTATCAAAATTAAGAGATTTCTCAGCATCTAATTTTGCGGTAAAATGAATATTCACTGTCGTTATACCTTTATTATTTCTTTGTTCTGAAATTGTTATTTCTCTGCCATCTGGGTCTATTACGGTCATTGGACTTAAACCACCATAAATATACAAGTTTAAATTTGTTGTTCTAAAAACTCCACCCATCCCAGGCAAATTATTTTTTTCATTTCCTAATACTGGTAGATATCTATCCAATATCGGATCTACGCTCTGCCACAAGCTAACCTGCGGATCATAATAGCGGGCGCCGTAATAGTAAAGACCCGTTAAATCCTGTTCTTTCCCCGTGAACTTATAACCGGGCAATTCAAGATTAACAGACTGCGGTTCCCACCAGCTTTCGCCCCATGGCGTGTATTCCACATGTTCCTGTATGGCGCCTGTGTTATCTGTTAAATACGTGTTAGAACCCAAATGGTCTGTGTGGTAGAAATATGTGTATGTAAACGTGTCGTTATTTCCTGTACCTGACGTAAGCACGCTTGCAAGCATCTGTGGGCCAAGGTATATGTTCTTTGTTATTACCGTTGCCTCACCGCTTGTGCCGTCTATTGCAACACCTGTGTACCTGTTTGGGTATTCTGTTATTGTTGTCTCTGTTCCTTCCATGTGCTTCTTTGTTACCCTTTCCCCTGCGTCATTATATTCATATTCTTCTGTCTTGTAATTTGTGCCGTCCAATGTTTCTGTGAATGATGCAAGCCTGTTTTCTTCATCCCACTGCATTGTCCTTACCTGCGTGGTCATTGTAAGCCCTGTGCAGTTGCCGTTAAAGTCATAGCTGTATGCCCTTGGCACAGCAGTAAACGTAATTACTGACGGCGCGTGCGGTTTAAGTGTATTATCTGAATTTGTAAGGCTGTTATATCCGTATTCAAGGCCATACGTAAGCCCCGGTACGTTTACCCCGCCATGCGCCACCGTCTGGTTCTTCTTTGTTATGTTGTGTATATCGTCATATTCCGTAACAACAGAATATTCCGCAAGCGTTGTGTCCGGCGTTCCTGTGGTATCCAGCAGTGTCCCTGACGAAGATGCCAGCCTGTAAAACCCGTCATACGCAAACGTCCTTGCCACTGACTGCGTGGAATTGCCTGCTGAATCGTTCATTACCATGCTCATTGTATTTGTTATTCCCAGTATATTCCCGACAGCGTCATATACATACGTAAGGCTTTGCACATCTTCTGTCCCGCTGCCGTTCTTTGTTTCAAGCAGTACCAGCCTTTGATTAGCATCATTATACGTGTATTGCGATACAAACCCGTTGCCGCTTTCCACATATTTACGCTTTCCAAACCTGTCATATAAAATGGAATCCACATACGTAACAGGCGACTGTCCTGCGGTTACCGCACTTTTTATTAGCCCGCCGGCGTCGTACCCATAATTTAACACTTCATTATCCGGGTATGTCATATTTAACATCCTGCCAAGGTTATCCCACGTGTAACTTACCGTATATGTATCGCTTGCCGCAGGCGTTACAGGCCTTGCCACCGTATCTATTGTCAAAGATACGTTCCCAAGTACGTCATACGACATTTCACGGCTTCCTGCGCCGTGCGTTATCTTCTTTACCCTGCCCGCCTTATTGCCAGCAAGATTACCCTTGTCTGTTTCCGCATCGCCGTATTCATACACAACGTTGTTTTCTGTATTAACGGGATAAACCACGGATATAAGCTGATTGTAGTTATACGTATACGTTATTGCCTGCGTCGCGCTTGCAAGATTAGGCGTTATTTTGCTTATTATATTTGACGCCGCATCATAGTTTGTCACAACTTCGCCTGTATCAGGGTTGTCTATTGCCGTCCTTCTTCCCATCATGTCATATTCCACGTTTGTCACATTGCCATTGTCATCCGTGACGCTTTTTATCTGCCCTATATCATCATATGTGTATAAAGTGACAAGGGTTTTATTTGAACTTTGCCCGTTTACTATCTGTGTTCCATATTCTTCTATCTTTAATATCTGCCCGTCCGCGTCCTTGTACGTGATTTTAGTATTCCCGTTTGCGTCAACTACAGACGTCTTTAACCTGGATGTTTCTATTCCGTAGGCAAAACCTGCCGTTGTCTGGTCAGGATTTGTTATTGTAACCGGCCTGTCAAAATCGTCATTTACAAATGTTGTCGGCGTTTCTGACGGCAGAACATAATCAAAAACGGTAAAATTGGATGTTTCAAACCTAGGATAATACTGGTGCGTTACCCTTCCCGCATTGTCAAACAATACCCTTCCCGACACAATCATACCTGACTGATACGACCCGACGCCTGACGCGACATCAGCGTCCTTTTTAACCTGTATAACCCTGTTAAGCCCGTCAGTAAATGTAAGCGTGTCTATCGTAGTGCCTGAATTTGCCATGTCCCTGTTTTTTGTCTTTGCGTATGCTGTTATGGCATTTGTGGTATTACTATTGGGATAATATTCATACTGCACGGCATATTCGCCTTCCTGCGTCTCGTTTGGACCTTTTATATTCAATATCCTGCCATGTTGATCATACCCGTATGATATTGTATTGCCGTTCATATCTGTTACGCTTGCAGGCACACCAAAGTCATAATTATAAGCAGCTAATGATTCGTATTCAAGGTTTATGTCCTCTATCCCTGTCACAAAAGCATGAGCCGCCGTATCATAAGAATACTGTAATTTAGACCTTTGCCCCTGCGCATTTTCCGGCATTTCAATTGTGCTTATATTGCCGTATGAATCATATGTTAACGCCGTTGCCTCTTCATCACTTGCAAGGCTTCCCGCCGAACAGCTTCCGCTAAGGCACTGCTTTACCCCTGTTACATTTCCGTTTGTATCATAATCTGCCACACGCTTTCTTAACAGGGTATTTCCGCTGTCTTTTATCTCTATTGAAACGGGAAGGTTTATCGCCTTTGGCTGTGCCGAAAGATCAAATGACGCAAAATTTGCCGTACCAATATTATAAACAATATCCGCTCTTACGGAATCCCCGTCTTCCGACCCCTCTTCAATGTAACTTGTTACATTACCGCAGTAATCATAACTATAGGATTTACTTTTTTCTAAAGGCCCGGCTGTGCCTTCATAGAAATATTCATTTTCGCTCTGAAGTTTTGGAAAATATGAAGTCCCGGAACCGTTTGTTCCTGTATGAACCGCTGTTGTTGTTGAATAATCTTTCATCACTTTATAATGCAGCTGCGGGCTTCCGCTTACAAAGTTATAAACCTTTTGTTCCTTTAAAAGCCCCTTTAACAAAAACCTGTCAGCATTATCAGGCAGAACATAATCGCTTTGTATTAACCTGTACCTGTCCTGATTAAGCTTTATTGTCTGTTTCATCGTTGAATAGCCAATGAATTCCCTTTCAAGCTTGTCATACTTGCCGTTTTCATATTCAAAGGTTTCTTCCCTGTCATCGCCTGCCGTGGGTGCGTCTGATAAAACGCCGTCTTTAACTGTTAACTTTGACATATTCCATTTTGAAGACGGCTGGTCATACGTATTTCCTTCCCTTTCATAATCTATTTCTATGCGGGCAGACATCGGCCTGTTTACCGCCTTTAACAGGTTTGTCCTGCCGATATTGCTGTAATCAACCAGCAGCTGCCCGGTTAAAGGGAAAGTTGAAACTTTATCCGGAAAACCGTCCCCGTTCATATCAAGAAGCATATTCTGCTGTTTATTAAGGGTCTGATTGCTGTATTTTGAATATCCGCCGCCAATACTGATAGTCGCGATTATAATTGGTATACGTATGCGCACAGTAAATCCCGCCGAAGTGCCGGCGCTTACAGAATGGCTGTCCGCAAAACTTTCATCAAGATTAATATCCCTTTCAGCGCCAAATCCATGCCCGTTATTAAAACGCACATAAGATTTTGTTGTTATAGGGTTACCGTCATCAACTATCAAATCCGGCAGGCCGTCGCCGTTTATATCAGTAAGGGTTTTGTATACCCTTGAAAACGCGATACCGCCTGACACTCCCCCGCTTGCTCCCACCCTTACCATGCCGGCATCAATGGCAACTGTGCCTGCTCCTGAAACTCCAAGTGAACCGCCTCCGCTTAAAGTCAGACTGCTGTTTATTGCCAGTTCTTTATCATCACTTAAATTCCAGCTAACCTCATTATCCATAAACGAATAACCTTTATTAAACTTTATTACCAGGCTTTTTTTATCTTCCGAAAGACGCACCCTGTCAGGCAGCCCATCGCCATTCATGTCAATTAAACTGCCTTTGGTTTCCGAAGACGCCCCGCTCATGCTTCCGGACAGCGAGCCTGACATGCTGACACCTGATTTACCATTTGAAGGCGGGCTTTGAGCGCCGTTATTAAATTCGCCGCCGCCGGACGGTGTCGCCAAAGGCGGATCAAACGCACTTCCAACGCCAAAATTTAATACCGAAGACTTTGTGAAAGACCCGGAGCTTCCGTCAAAATCAAAATCCACTTTATAATTGCTTAAACCTCCGTCAGGATAGGTATATTGCACGCCTATCTGATCTGAAACAAAATCAGGAAATCCATCGCCGTTCATATCAATAAAATCTGAAATGCATAAGCTGTCTCCGCTGGAACCAAATCCTGATACTTGAAGCCCCAAATCCTGAAGCCCCACTGATACACCGCCGCCCCATTGTTCCGACTTGCTGTTCCTGCTTACCGCAGGCACGCCGTCTCCGCCTGTCATTGCAAGAATTTCCGCCGGGCTTAATTTCTTTACATATTTATCCGCCATCCTTGAAGAACCGGCCTGGCTTGTTGATTTAAAAACATCATTTGTCGCCCTCCACATATCCGAATAATCAAAAATATTACCCTGATCAACAGGTATAGGACTGAACATAATTTGATCCATTTCATTTATTACCGTACCCTGTGCTACATTATTAAGGTATGCAAGTGTCAGTTTTGTTTCATCAAGCAATGATTCCGGGCTGTGGAAAAAATCTAAATATTCATCAAGTTCAAGTACCTCGTCAACTGTCATAGCCGGCAGCGGCGGTACCGCGCTTCCCGGAAAACCATCATTTACAATTACATCAGGTATTTCCCTAACTGCGGCATATGACCAGCCACGGTATGCGGCCGCAAAATGATCCATTGGTATATCTTCAAAATAAGGGTTTTTAGGCAAATATGAAGGTGCAACACCCGGTATATGAATTAAATTGCTGTTGTTATAACCAAATTCCGGATGTAAAGTATATTTATACGGATTAGCAACATAATCCTGATAAAAACTGTTATCAGGCTGGCTGTAATAAAAATCATTATAATAAAGGTTATTGTATGTTACCTTGCTAAACGCATTTGGTTCTTTTGAAAAACATTCCATAAATACTTTCTGCCCCGGCAGTATATCGCCTAATGCCAGGTACATTTGCGTAAAATTCATATAATTAGGGCAGCCAACTGATATTTTAGCCTTTGCAAGAAGTTCATTATAACTTTTAACCGTAAATACAAACTCTATAGGGTCACATCCGTCAATTTTCCGGAATCTTGGATTAGCGTGCAGGTTTCTTATTACAAGCTGTTTTGCCGGATCTGTTTCATTAAGCAGCAGGCATTCATAAGGCATATACGTTTCCACAGCCGTCTTTTCCGTTACTATCAGCCCGGAAATATCCTTTACAATGAACGTAAGTTCCGGATTCCATCTTACTTTTTTCATATCGTTTTCGTCCGCAGTTTCCATCCGGATTCTTAAGTGTTTTATCGGCCACATATCTTCGTCTATAATCATTGTATTATCGTACGAGGCAAAACAATCACCCGAAAGATCAGCCGGAAGATGCGCCATTTCGGTTTCAAAAGTTTCATCATCCATATTGGTTACCTTTAAAAATATCCTTATATCTGATGTGGTTGCTTCTTTTTGAATATTCCCCTTAAGTTTAAGATGAAGATCCTTGTAATCATCCGCATATACAGGATGATGAATATCATAGACATAACTGCTGTTTGACGCCGAATCAGGAACTATCATCTCAACAGGAAGATCAAGAATACTTTGCTGTATCTCATATTCAGAATTTATTACCCCGCCTTTATTCCTTGAATAAAAATAGGTATCAAAAGGCACCTTTATCGCAATTGTGTATTCCCCATCACCGTCAAGTGCGTCAGGCACATCTTCGCCTTCCGAAGATTCAATCTGCGTGTAATACATTAATGCATTACAGGTCAATGCGCTGATATCTATATTTGAGTCTACATCCGCATAAACAATAAGTTCATCATTTTTTTCAACCTGAATATCCCTGTAATACAAACCATTTTCAGGGCCCTGATTTCCCATTTTTATTTCCGCGCCCGCCTCATCAAAACCAAACACCTGGCTTCTGTCGTTATATTCATTGCCGTGATGGTTAATATGATATTCTATGCCGTTGTTTACCCTTATAATCTTTAATTCCGCATTATCCGACGTAGCCGCTGTCTTTGACAGGCTTCCGGCAAGCCTTACAGTCCCTTTATAAGGCATAAAAGTACTAATCATTCTGCTTCCGGCAAGTGTGAAATCGCTTCCGGAATTATATACCGTCTGGCTCATATAGTTGGAGTCCTGCCATGACGTCATATCCGTATTATCCACATCCGTGTAAGATATTACAGGAGACCATGTTACCCTGTCGAATTTGCCGTCATAAACCGACTGAACCCTGAAGAAAATCCTGTCCCCTGCGTTTACATGTATATTATCAGGCAGTTTGGGGGTTTCAACCTCCGCCACATTTGGATCGTGAAGGTTTCCGTCATCTTCTTCAATTCTGCATACCCACAGCTGCTGAGCGGTTAAAGCGGTGCCGCTTCCGCTGTTTTGCTGTATTGTTACCCTTACACCATCCGCAAATGTATACCCTGTAATTGTAATTGCCGCAATATCTTCCTGCAAAAGCCCTACAGGCGCGTTAATTGAAATAGTCCCGGAATATGGCGCTTCCCATTTCATAACGGTTGCCGCCAAAGGCGAATCACGAAGGTCGCTTTTATATTTTTCTCTTGCAAGCATTTTTAGATATTCAAGGTCAACCCCGTCACCTAAACCCATTTCCACTTCAGTATACTTTGATTGTTTGTTATATAAAAGCCTGTTGTTTTGCACGTCCCTGAATCCAAACACAACCCTTCCCTCGTCTATCAGATCGGGTATACGGTCGGCATTGACATCCATAATATATTTATCCTGCTGTATCTCCACATTCGTTTTATTTACAGAAGCCCCTGCCAAACCTTCCACTACAGATATACCGCCGCCTATCATCTTTGCCTTTGAGTTTTCATTTGTTATAAGTTTAATAGGATTTAAAACTCCTATTTCATCAAGGTTAAAACTTTTCATCTCTCTGGTCTCTGATGCAAAGTCACCTTCAGTCTTGTATAAATTCGGTTTCCAGTAAAAATCCCCGTCATCACCACTGCCTTTTATTACCTGGTCAGGAAGGCCGTCCCCGTCCATATCCATTAAATTATATGCCGTGTGCCCGCTTCCGTTGGTATAACCCCAGTTTACATTTATTCTAAAATAAGGCTCTAATCCGCCTTCAACATTATAATTTTCCCCGCCGCTCTTGGATATATTTGAACTTATTGCCGAAGGACCGTCTGGAATATCCAATCCCAATATATCTATAGTTTCTGTATTAGAAATACCAGCTGTCCATGCCGTGTTCGTCCCCCTGAACAGTTTACTGTCGCTGCCATCATAAATATCATTATAGTATTCAAACGTATGCCCTTGGTCCGTGATTTTATTGTTGTCCGATCCATATTGTTCTATGCCGGCAAGATGTTCTTTGTATAACACCCCATTAGCATATGTAAACACGTATTTCTTTACCGTTTTATCCGCGCTGTCTTTATCATTTATTATTTTTATCTCTGTAAGTTTTCTTATATAATTCCGTAAAAATCCCGCCCTGCCGTCAGTTTTCCTGTTAACCTTTTCCCCATAAACAAACTGTATTTTGTATATGCCATTATACAAAATGTAATCAGGAAGAAGCTCTTTTTCCGCCAAATAGGTGCTGTTGTAGAAATATTCTATCTTATTCCCGTTTTTATCTTCTGTTTCTGTCAGCGCCCACATAAATGTATTGCCGTTGTCGGACGAAAGCCTTGAATTTGATGTATAACCATACGTGTTTTTTGTCCCGTTTTTATCCAGCACTTCCCAGTAATAACTGTTGGGTGAATTTGTACTTGCATCCTGCACTATTCTTTCTATTCTCTGAAATTTTCCTTCCACCCTTGCAAAAAACCTTTTGCTGGTCTCTCCATAAATCCTCTCCGCAAACTGCTTGTTCCTTGCAAACGGGACAAGCTGTTCGCCTTCCAAAAGATACGATTCCGTCTCTCTATTATGAGTATATCTGGGAACCCCAAACCTTGTATCACATGATATTGCCCTTACCGGCATATCCCAGCCATATCCCAACAATCCGTCCCCACCGCTTGAATTATATGATATAACTAATTCCGGCTGTAACCCCTGCCTTCCCGGCGGTACATCTATCCTAAAATTTAATACCGCATCACCTTTATTATTCGGCTGAGGCGGCTCTATCATTGTAATACCGGTTCCCGGAAGCGCAGCTTTTAAGTCTTTTATCTGATTAGGATTAAAACTTTGTACCTGCTGGTGTTCCGGCACTACAATTACAGCATTTATAAAATCAGTAAAATGGTCTGTAAGCGCCACAGAATCCTGCGTGTCTTTGTCAATTTTTTCCATTTCCACAGGAACCCATCTGTTTATTTTATCGTTATAGTAATACGTCTTTACATCACTTTCTGTTTTACCGGCCGGTATCTTTTTTTTATCATAAGGCAGGCGCATCTTTATCTTATTTTTAAACTTTGTCCCGTGCGGAAGGAACCTGAATGCTTTTTTGCCTTTTCCTGTTACGTTTACCATCCCCATATCCATAGGCGCTATGTCATTACCATCAAGCTCTAAAACCTGTATACTGGTGCCTTTATCGCTGTCTTCCATATCCATTTCAATCTCAATATTCTTTATCTTAAATTTCTTTTTACCGGTGCCTTTTACGCCAAAGCCATACGTAACATCTTCGTCCCCGTTTTGTACCACCTGCCCGTTTTCATCCACATAATACCCCTGTGGTGCAGTCAGATAGACTTTTGTCTTTACCTTATCCCCGTCAGGGTATAATACCGTGACATCGACGCTCCATGGCATTGCGTCGGCCTGGCTTTCAAGGCCAACATCCTCTTTGCTGACTATAGCGCCAAAGACGCCGTCTTTAAGTGAAGCAACTACCGGCCCTACAAGCACCTGTGCGTTGCCTGACCCATTATCCATAACAGGAATATACCCGGTTATATACGCGGAACGGCCGTAATACTGCCCGTTATCCGGATATGTAATATTAATGCCTTTTGCGCGGGCAGCGCCAACGCCGGAGCTTTTTACCATAAGTTCTGATATAGCACCTTTGCCCTCTTCTGCAAGTTCCATCTTTATTTTATAGCTGCTGTAATTATTTATATTTTTAAGTTCTATTGTATTCCAGCCTGTTGTCAATGACGCCGCGTTAACTGTCGCGGATACTAAATCTTCAACCTGATTATTTACACCAAACACAGCAAGTGTTCCGGCAAAATTTTCTGTTATGTTTAAAAGAAGGGCTTCTGCCTGCGCAGGGCGGTTTAATGTGAATTCTATTGTTTCGGATTTTAAAGCGGGTTTGAATGCAGTTGAATTGTCCCCGTCTGACAAATTAGATACAGTTGTATTATCTGAACTTACTTTTATTACATTATTAACACCCGCATCTGTTTCAACCATTAAATACAGATTCTTAATGTCATATCCTGCTGCTGCACCCGCAGGTAATGAAAACCGTATCTCGTTTGCCCCGTTTACAAGAATATCCGGGTTTATTGGTTCTGCCTGAAACGCCCATTCAGATGTTCCCGGCATTGGCCATGACTTTTTAACGCCCTTGCCGTTTATTACCTTTTCCGTGGAAATAAATCCCGCAAAACCTTTAAGTTCATATACAAGCCATGCTTTATTAATATCAGAAGTGTTAAATGAATTGTTAACTGTAAAGACCGCTTCTTTTACAGTTGTCTTGTCTTTTACCCTTTCAACAACCACCGACGCTTCTGCCGGTGATGTTGCTGTCTTTTTTGTGTATGTGGGCGCGTTTTCTGTGTCCGCAAGATAAAATAATGACGTGCCGTTTTTAATGTTCGCGCGGGTTCCCTGCGCCCAGAATTCAATTTCCGCAATCCCGGCAGATGTTCCGGCAACAGGTTCCGTTTCCAGTTTGAATGACTTTGCGGATACATCCCCGTTTACGTCATATACATTCCACGAATCTGAAGCATTGCTTAAATTAATATTTTCCAGGTTATTTACCTTTACCCATGTGTCTTCTGACTTTAAATAGGATAAAGTAATTTTGTGTGAGGCTTTGCCGTAAACTTTTATATGCTTAAGTTTTATTTCTTTATCAAATATAATCAGCGATGAAGATTCTGCCGAAGGGTTATATATAGAAAGGGTGTTTTTATCCAGAAGTTTTGCGGAAGACGAAGGTTCATAAAGTACAGGGCTTACACGGATTGTATCCGATACAACAGCCCCCGCAGTTATAGCATATACAATGGCGCCAAGCCCCGCTATTATTAAAGCTATTATTATAGAAGATAGAAAACGGTTATATCTGACATTAAACATTATTCCCTCCCACATTGTGTATATTATGTTTCCCCGTGTTTCCCCGCGAAACATTTAAAACATTTGCCATTATCCACATTTACGCAAATATGTCAAATATAATATTTTGAAAGTACTTTTTCACAGGAAATATTATATCAGGATTTTACTAGAAAAAAACTGCAAGCAACTATTTTATGGTTAGTTTTTCCTTTTCGCTTTGGCAGATGCGGGTCTTCAGCCCGCGCATTTTTATTATATTTTAAATTCAACTACCGCACCTTAAAAGGTGCGCCTACCAAACCCAGATCAAAATCAACTACCGCGGATAATCCCAACTGATTTTTGTTATAGATTCGGTATTAAAGACCCGCGTCTACCACAACAAGAACTTAAGCATTAAAACCTAAGATACGATTTTCACGTCTTTATATAAAAATAAAAAAGGCGGGGCTTTTTGGCCCCGCCTTTTTTTTATTTCAGCGGTTACTTATCCGCTTTTATTTCCTATTACCTTCCAAGCTGTACCAGTGTGTCAAGCATGTCAGAGGATGTTGTTACTATCCTTGCGTTTGATTCAAAGCCCCTCTGAGCGATAATCATGTTTGTCAGTTCAACTGACAGGTCAACGTTGGAAGCTTCCAGCGCTGCGCCTGTTGTTGTTCCAAGCCCTGCGTTACCTGCTGTTGAAACCTGTGCAAGTCCGCTGTTGGCTGACTGCATAAACATTGTTCCTGCAGCCTTTTCAAGGCCGGCAGGGTTTGCAAAGTTAGCAACCGCAAGCTGTGCCATTGTGATAATCTGGTTGTTAGAGAAGCTGCAGTTGATACCGCCTGTCTGGTCAATTGAAACGCCTGTAAGTGTTCCTTCGCTGTATCCATCAACAAACGATGTGTAAATTGTCTGCTTTGGAATGTAAAGGCCGGTTGAAACATCATATGTACCCGAACCATAATCTCCTGTAACGCCATCACGTAAACCATCACCAGTTGCTGACATACCATTATCTGTACCAATATTTACTGATATTACCTGCGGCGCATAAGCACCATTCGTCGGATTAAGAGTGATTATAGCATTTTCCGTAGGCAAACCACCAGCTCCATTGTCAAGAAGAGATCCATCCTGATCAAATGTTATCGGTCCTGAATTGCCAACAATAGGTGCTGTTCCGTTTGCTATTGTCATTGTAGGATCAGTCGTATCATACGCCGTCCAGGTCCAACTTGCAGGACCTATTGTGATATCTGCTGTCTGTGTCCAATAGAAAGTTATCTGCCTTGCAGTACCAAGAGAGTCATACACAGTTGCAGTTGAAACCGCATCAGGTGTATAGCCTGCTAAAGGATAACCACCAGCAGGATCACCGACTGTATTCATCGGAGTATTACAGTCAAGATTACCCTTAATAATGATTCCCAACTGTTTATCAAGCGGGCTATAGTCATTACTGTTAGATGTCATCCTTGGCCCAATTACCATATTCTGCGGTATTTTAATGCTTGTGTAAGGCTGGTTTGTATCAAGAACAGATGTATACGGAGGTACTGCAGCAGCATCAAAAGTAAACTCTCTCTGCCATCCCTGAACAAGCCCGCCGCTTGATGTTGTAAGGTTTCCGTCATTGTCAAAGTTGAAGTTTCCGGCGCGTGTATAGAAAGTTGCGTCGCCTGATTCAACAACAAAGAAACCCGCTCCGTCTATTGCAACGTCTGTCGCGTTTCCTGTTGTCTGGATAGCACCCTGTGTCATGATTGTGTCAATTGAACCAAGTGTGGATCCAAGACCCTGCTGTTTAGGATTGATACCGCCAAGGTTTGCGCTGTTGTTAGAACCTGACGCGGAACCAAGGGACTGCGAAATTGCTTCTTTGAATGTTACCCTTCCCATCTTAAAGCCTACGGTGTTAACGTTAGAGATGTTGTTTCCAATTACGTTCATCCAGGATGTGTGGTTCTTAAGGCCTGAGATTGAAGAAAAAAGTGATCCCATCATGATAGTTCGCCTCCGAAAATTTTTTTCCGGCGCATTCGGCGCCGATTTTCGGCCCCCGCTTCACCTAAGTGAAGAAGTCCGGCCGTCTTTCTGTTGCGTTTTTAGGCAATTACCGCGCTGTCTATATTGGTAAACACATTTTCCTGCATGCCTGCCCTGTCAACAGCGGTTATTACAGTGTTGTTCTTAACGCTTACTATCAGGGAGAAGTTCTCAAATACCATAAGCGTTTCGTTTGCTCCCTTTTCTTTTGCCTTTCCAATAGCGTTTTTCAGCCTTTGCATCGTTTCAGGCGTAAGTTCTATGTTGCGTGACTGGAGCCTTTTTTCCGCGTGTGAGGAGAATTTAACTTCTTCCTGCTCCGCGACTTTTGTTTCAAGAACCTGCTTAAAACTCTGTGAAGGCTGTACCGGCGCTTTGGAAATACCCTGCTGAAGCTTCTGAGCTTCCTGCAGCTGTGACAGTTTTTGCAACTGTGTGTTAATATTCACCATGGTACATACCTCCTTTTTACGCCGTTATTTCTGATACATCTGATAACTGGTACTGTACTCCGTTGACAACAAGCATGGGCTGTCCGTCAACAAACTTGATTGAACTTACATTTCCGGAAATCTGTCCTGCGTCCGTGTTTACAACCACGTTCTTACCGATTAAAGATGCTGCCTGTGACGTGTTCTGCATCAGCATGAGAGAAATGATATTTGTGTTTAAAGAACTTATCGATTTCTCAAACGTGCTGTTCAGATTTGTCATCTGTTCCAGTGACGAGAACTGAGCCATATCCGCGACAAAAGATTCATCTTTCACGGGATTGGTCGGATCCTGGTACTTTAACTTTGTGATAAGCATGTTAAGAAAGTCCAGTTTTCCCATTTCCGCGTTCGGATTGTTAAGCTGATCCGTGAACACATTTGTCGTGCTTGTATTCGTTACACCGGTAACTGCCATTTGTATGCGCCTCCTTTCTTATGCTAAAAGATTTACAACACCGGTTCCATTATCAGAGGATACCGGCTTATTATTTTCCGCTTCCGCGGCATTTTTTAACATGTTGGTTTCCGGTTTAACATACGCCGGAGCCTGCCTGAAATTACCGTTGCCATACGCGCTTTCACTGTTATTCATAACAGTAATATTCATATTGGCAACTTCAATACCTTTATTTTCAAGGGAAGTCCTAAGTTCCGCAAGGCCCGCTTTAAGCGTTTCTTTTACTTCCGCGTTTGCCACCTGAATCATCGCCTTAACTGTCCTGCCTTCGCTTTCAAGCCTTATTGTGACATTGCCAAGATTTTCCGGTTTTAAATCAATCTTAATAACTGTCTTCTCTGAAACCGAAGGCAACTTGTCAATATTTTCTGTTAACTGTTTAATAACAAGCGTTTCTTTTGTTTTGTTTGATACATCCGCTATATTTTCAAACATTAAGTTTTTTGCAACTTTAACGGTTTCAATTTCATTTTTTACTTTAATCATGGAATTGTCCACAAGCCACTTAACATCTTCTTTTACCTTTGCTTCCACTTCCTGCTTTGTCACGCCCGGCATTAACCTGATTTCAGGTTTTGCCTTTACCTCTGCTGCCGGCGCCTGCTGTGCGGTAACTGCCGGTGCTGATTTCTGTTCAATATTAACCTGCTGCGCTGCAGCCGAAACTGCCGGCTTTTCAGCGCTAATATTTGCCTTAACTTCCGGCATTAATACCTGCTGACTTACAGGTGCAGGCGCGGGCGCGGGTGTATTTTTTACAGCTGCCGCAGACTGTTTAATTACCTGCAGTTCGCCGTTCATTTCATTAATAAGGTTTATTATCTTGCTTACAGCTTCTTTTACCTGCGATGTGGCTTCTTTTACCGCTGTCAGCTGTTCATTATTACCTTCAAAAGGCACTGCAATTGTTACTGTCCTTACTTTTGAATCCTGCGCCGTATATAAAATATTCTGGTTTACCGGGTTCTGTGTAACTGCCGGTTTTGCTTCTTTATTTATATCCGCCTGAACCATAACCGGTGTTACAGGCGCTTTTGTGTCTGCCTGCGGTTTAACATCTGTCTTCTGTCCGGCCAAAGCAGACGCAGCCTGCACCACAGGAACTGCAGCGGCGTCAGCCGCCATTACTATTACATTTACCGCCTGTGTCATCTGTTTGGATGTATAATCTGCAAGCCTGCCGGGTGTCATTGGAAGCTGAACCGTCTTTGATTCAGACGCTGCCGCGTTTACAACAGGCTGAACCGCCATTGAAGAAATTTTTGCTATTTCGACCATTCCGGCCTGAAATAAAACCAGGCTGTTTATATCAGGCGTTATGTTTGAAGGCGCCTGAATTTCATTTTTTAGGCCTTCAAACTTTTCTGTTATAAAAGAACCTAATGCCGCCCTTAAATCATCAACTGCCTGTTTGATATTTAATGTTGTTTCCTTAAGTTTTGGCGTAAGCGGTATTTCTACCGTAGCCGGCGCTTTAACGGGAGGTACATTATTTTTTGGTGTTTTCACGCCGCTTAAAGCTGAAGTATCCGAATCAGTCTGAAGTTTGTTTAACGGCTGTACTGCAGCCGGATTAAATTCGCCGGATGATTTTATGGAAGTTTCATTTACTGCGGGATTTGGCTGTTTTGAACCGTTTTCCGCGGCCGCAATTTCCGGTTTAAGGGAGGATGAAATCTGTTTTGCGGCTACTTCTATTAAAGCAACTTTCACGGCGTTTATGAATAATTCTTTCTGTTCCGCGTTTAAGGACAATTTTTCTGCAACCGCAAGCACAACCGGGTTTGAAGCTAATATTTCTTTTGGCTGAGCCGCAAGTTTAACAAGATCGCCTGACATATCAAGCGAGGCAACAGCTGTATATACGGCTGTTTTAAGGTTGGTGTTTGCATCAAGAAGTGAAGTAACTGCAGTTTTCTGTGCTTCAAAAGATTCTGTGTTGGTATTTGAAATAAGGCCGGTAACAAAAAGCCTGAACGAAGCTGCCTGTTCCTGCGTGGCGATGTTATTATTGGCAAGCGGTGTACCATTAGGAGAAACACCCTGTGCCTGCATGGGCATACCTGTCATGTTTAAAGAAAGCATTGACAAATTTAGATTGACCACAATTTCCTCCTGGTTGCGTTTAGCTAACCGGCGGCCCCCCTTGCGGTCCGGGCCATTGTGCCGGTGGAATATTCAATTCCACGCTAAAAACAAAAAACTAAAACCTTGTTTCAAAGTAATTCTACACTTTTAAACTTATTTTGTCAAATTCTTTTTTTCTAAACCGTGTGCTGTTCTTTCCTGTTAAACTTGGTTATTGCTATTTCATCCAGGTCTTTCTGTTCATTGTAAAGAACCGCCTGTTTAAACAGCTTAAAATCACGTTCTTTTAACTTTTCAAAGGTCTTTCTTTCCCTGCTTGCCTCTACCACTTCCTTACGTTTTATATCGGCCTGTTTTTCCAAATCTTTAATTTTATTTTCTGTCTGGTCTATCTTTAAAAGAAGCATATTTAAATGCTGTTCAAAATATATAAGCCTGGCAACATTTAAAGAACCTTCATTTTCAAGATTCTTTTCTTTTATTTTCTGCGACCTTTTATTTTTTGTTTCCTGAAGAATCTTTTCCTGTTCTATTTTAAGCCCGGTGATGTGCATAAGCTGGCGCTTTAATTCTTCTTCTTTTCTCTCTTTTACCTTTAAAACAGTTTCAAGCCTGAAGCTGAATTTTTTCATAGCTCAGCCGCGCTAAACAAAAAGTTCCATAAGCCGGTTTACGGTCTGAGTATAATCTGTTTTCTCTTCTATTCCCTGTATAAGAAACTGCCTTACGTTTGCTATTTTTTTAAGGGCGTAATCTATCTGCGGGTTGCTTCCTTCCACGTACGCGCCGATATTTATCAGGTCTTCCGCGTTTTTATAAATGGACAATACTTCCTTTAATTTTGAAGCTGCCTTGCGGTGTTTATCATCGGTAATATCTATCATACAACGGCTGACAGATTCTAAAAGATCAACCGGCGGATAATGGCTTTGTGCTGCCAGCGCCCTTGATAAAACTATATGCCCGTCAAGAATAGCCCTTACATGGTCAGATATTGGTTCATTCATGTCATCCGCTTCAACAAGCACTGTATATAATCCTGTGATGGAACCTTTATGCGCTGTAGTACCCGCCCTTTCAAGCAGTTTTGGAAGAAGCGCGAAAACAGACGGCGTGTATCCTTTTGTTGTGGGTGGTTCGCCTATGGCAAGCCCTATTTCACGCTGCGCCATTGCAAACCTTGTCACTGAATCCATCATCAGCATTACATTGTAGCCTTTGTCCCTGAAATATTCCGCAATTGAAGTTGCCACAAAAGCTCCCATTCTTCTTATTAAAGCGGGCTGGTCTGACGTGGCGGCTATGACAACAGACCTTTTTAAGCCTTCAATACCAAGGTCTTTTTCTATGAAGTCCCTGACTTCCCTTCCTCTTTCACCTATAAGGGCTATTACATTTATATCCGCGTTTGTGTTTCTTGCAATCATTCCAAGCGCCGTACTTTTACCGACACCGGAACCCGCAAAGATACCCATCCTTTGCCCTTTGCCCACGGTTAAAGCCGCGTCAATAGAACGTATGCCCATAGCCACGGGCTCATTAATTTTTTTTCTGTTTAAGGGGTCAGAAGGTGTGTTATAAGCGGAGTAAAATTCTTTTGTTTTAACCGGCCCTTTATCATCAAGCGGCCTGCCAAGCCCGTCTAAAACCCTTCCCAGCAGGCAGTCGCCCACAGCCACTTTGAATTCTTCTTCGGATGAAATTACCATGGCGCCCGGCCCTATTCCGTGAAGGTCGCCAAGGGGCATTAATAAAGCTTTGTCTTCCCTGAATCCGACAATTTCGGCAATAACTTCAGTTTCTTCGTTACGTGAGATTATTCTGCACAGTTCCCCGATAGAACCGCGGAGGCCGGAAACTTCCACAACAAGGCCTACTATCTGCGTGACTTTGCCGCATGTTTTAAGGGTTTCAATTTTACGGAGTTTATCCTGATATTTTTTCAGGTCGATTCCCATAGGTTATTCCCCCAGGGAAAGTTTCTTTTTAATTTCCCCAAACTGATAATTGATATCAGTGTCTATTATTTCGTTTTTTGATTCCAGCCTGCATTCGCCCTGCTCCAGCATTTCATCAGGTACTATCCGAAGCGTTCCCACAATATCAGCCAGTTCCGTGAATTCCGCCCTGTGTGACTTTATCACTTCAATATCTTCCGGGTGGCAATAAACGGTAATTTTTTCTTTGTCTTCAAGTTTTAAAAGCGCCTCTTTAACAAAACCTTTTACCACTTCTTTGTTTGTCTTAAGTTCACCGTTAACGACTTTTTTTGCAATATCCACGGATAACGCAACAATGTCATCTTCTGAGTTTTTTATAATTTTAACTTTTTCAGACAGCGCCTGCGCCGTGATATTTTCCATGGTTTCAATAAGGGATGAGTATTTCTTTGAAACTTCTTCTTTTCCTTTTTCTATACCTTCATAATAACCTTTATCAAAACCTTCGTCATGGCCCTGTTTTGACTTTAATTCTTTAAGTTCTTCAGATTCTTTTACAGCAGTTTCAATTATTCCGCGCGCCTGAATTTCAGCCTGACCCGCGGCGTTTTCAATCT
>JAFGWA010000065.1 GCA_016937715.1 Candidatus Goldiibacteriota bacterium | reverse complement strand
AGTTTGCGATTGTTTTTGAAGGTAGACTTAACTTGGATCAAGAGTAGCTATGAATGGCTGTTTACACAAAAGAACTGACATACTCTAATCTTTTGAACCGTCTTTTTCACTCATTGCCGCATATACTTTTTCCGCACTTTCATAAACCATTATTGCCTGTTGATATTTTTCCCTGCCTGCATAATTTGTTTCATCAGCAAACAATACAAAAGCAGTAAAAACAAAAATACTTAACGCAGCTAACCGCCTCATTTCATTCTCCCTGTCCTGTTTAGTGGATTCCATATAACCCGTTAAAAGCAACCTTGTGTCATTACAACCGTACAACAACAATACAACAAACACAGCATTCTTTTTTAAATTAACCTATCCCCTGTATGTATGCCAGCATATCCGGATCTATTTTTCCAAGCTTTTTATTACTATTATCAAAACATACCATTACAACATCCGCAGTCAATACAGTTTCTTCACCGCGTTTTACGGCATAATCAAGAACAAAAGAAACTTTTTTTATCTCTTTTGCGCACATTTCAACCGTTAATTTATCGCCGAACATCATGGGTTTTTTGTAATCCACATTTATTTTTGACGGAAAAAATGTAATTCCTGTTTCTTCCACACGTTTCATAAAATTGCCGTACTTTTCCTGAAACCAGTTCACCCTGCACCATTCCATCCATTCAAGGGGGCGCGCGTAATATACCTGCCCGGTTACATCCGTGTCGCTAAGGTGCACTTCCTGTTCCATTTTGTACATAACTTCTCCTTAGTCCTTTTTAAAATATTTCTTTTCAAGTTCTTCCGCGGCCTTCATACCTTTTTCAAGCATGGTCACGGTTTTGGATTTCTTGCTGCCTTCAATATAGCCTTCTTTTACAAGCTCTGTGAGTAGTTTAAACGGATAATTTTTCTGGCTGTGAATGGATTTAATGCCCCTTTCTTTTTCTTCCCACGATGTAAGTTTTAAAAGCAAAAGCGTCAGTTCCCTGATTTCTTTATTCAAAATTATCTCCCTTTTATGGCTTTTTTACAGAAAACTATAATTCAACCAGACTTAAAGTCCATTTTTTTATTTCATCCCAGTTCCTGAAGTCCCCGTACTTTTCCAGGCCAAGTATCAACTTGCCCATAAATTTTTCAAACCCGTTTTTGGGTTCTGTGACCAGGCCGCCGAACACGGCGGTTGAAACAGGGGTAAAACCTATCGCCACCTTTTGCGGGTAACGTTTTGCCTTTTCTCTTGTGTATTCTTTCGCGGAAGTTATAGTGGCGCACTGAATAAAAACAGCCGCCTTTGCTTTTGTAAGCGCGGTATAATTATCCGCCACATACTTTGTCATATCAGGATGAGGGGCGCCGCCGTGGATAGCTGAACCAAGAATTAAAAGGTCGTATTTGGATATGTCTTCAGCGGCAGATGCCGCGGGCACAGTTTTAACGTTATGCTTCAGAGCTTTTAATTCTTTTGCCATAAATTCCGCTGTTTCCTGCGTTGAACCCATAAAAGATCCATAGACTATTAGTATGTTTTTCACGTTTGCGTCCTTTGCCTGAGCGGCCGAGAATATCATTATGCCAAGCAGCATCATAATTATTTTCTTCATATCAATATCTCCTTAATTCTCTTTTACCAGCCACTCTTCCGCGGACTGCTCATCTGTAAATACATGAAAAAGATTATTATGCATATTAACCTCTGTAACCATTTCGGCAAACTTTCCTTTTTCTGTATCCTCTTTATCCACCACAACCGCAAGTTTCATCCTGTATGTCATAAACTTATGCAGAACCATCCCGGCCTGCCCGGAGCCAAGCTTTGTGAATTCGGCAGGAAGGTTTTCCTTGTATAATAAAGCACGGTCAGCATCTTTTTCATACGCGGCTTCCATTACAAGGTTCACATCTGACTCTTTTTCAATAAGCTTTAAACCCCTAAACCCTCTTACATACCTGACACCGTTTTTTTCCAAAAGATTCATTTTTAAAAATCTCCTGTTTTAAACTGTCTTTTAATCAAACCAGTATCTTATTCCAAGACCGCCGCTTACATTGGGATGCATCCCGGGAAAAAGAAGAATGCCGGGCCTTACTTCAAGAAAAATATCAATAGGGTCGCCGGCAAATTCATACGCAAGCCCAACCGGAACCTGCGCGCCTGCCCACATTCCGCCGTTCCATAATCCAGCAAAACCGCCGATACCAAAATAAAACGGAAGCCTGCCTTCTTTAATTTTGAATACATCGTACTTATGAATTAAATACTGCGCGTGCACACCTAGCCCTGCCGAATAAAAATCCCAGTTAACCATAAAATCAACAGCCGAATTTTTATCCAAGAAATTTTTAACGCTTATCCCCGTGGGATTTCCAAGAACAATGCCAAGCCCAATCCCTTTTTTTGACGCGTGCGCGCCGATGGCAAAAAATAAAACAAACACTGTCGAAAGCATAACCGCGGTTAACTTTTTCATACATGCCCTCCAAAATTATTTTTTTAGTTATATCACAAGCCGTAAAAAAATGCAAAAAATACAGTTGCTGTATTTTATACAACGTTATTCTCATTCTAAACGCCCTGTCTGGGGTCAGACCCCAGACAGGGCGTTTAGACCACGAGTTATACTTTCAATCTTATTATTCAGATAAATATTTGTCTGAAGTTCTCTCTTAACAGAAGCAACCCGCCTTTTTACGGAAGACACATCCAGATTATTAAACAAACTCCCTATTTCACCATAGGTCTTTGCGGAGTTTGACCATATTATGTAAATAGCCGCCGCTTTAGCGTGATTATGTTTGCCTTTTTTATGTGTCACCTCTTCAACAGAAACATTAAACACCCGTGCGCTCTCCGCAATTACTTTATTATAATCAGTCATTACAGCCGGCCTTCGAAATTTGGTAATCTCCAGTATTTTCCCGCAGGACTCGGCAACCCTAACAGCAAACTCATTTCCGCCCATAACAAAACTCTCCACAAGCCCGTTTTCTATGGCTTCAATTCCTGCTTTTTCCGATAAAAACATTTTATACTTTTCCAGTGCTTCTTCTTTCTGCGGGCCGTATTTTTTTATCATCCATCCTATTTCTGATAATCCAAATCCTTTTCTTCCACAATACTCCGGATAACTACTCCATTTATATGCTGAAATTTTTTCACATAATTTTGCTTTAACCGGGTTAAGGTGGATATACCTTGTAAGTTCGGGTAAAAACGGGTGTTTTTCCACCAGCTGGCATCCATATCTGCCCTGAAACAGATGGCCAACCCGTTTATGCCTCCAGTTAAAATAAGTTGAATAGGATGCATTTATAAACTTCATGATATCCGGAAGATTGGGTGCGGACGTTTCTAAAAGTAAATGATAATGATTTGGCATAAGTACAAAAGCATAGATAATAAATGAATATTTTTTCTTTGCTTTACCCAATATATTTACAAACTTATATCGGTCATCATCGTCCCTGAAAATTTCTTTCTTTTCATTTCCCCTTGCATAGGTATGATAGCATTCACCCGCAAGCATTATGCGTTTTTTTCTCCCCATCTCTAAAACCCCTCAGTTTTTTAAGCTACTATACAACACTAAATTAAAAATTTCAAATTATTTTCATAATCCTGTACCCTGTACCCTTTTATTTTAAACGCCCTGTCTGGGGTCAGACCCCAGACAGGGCGTTTAAACATTTTGGTTTAATGCCGCGGCGAAAAGTTTCATCTTTTCGTTTTCTTCATAGCCGTATTCGGGATTAATTGCCATATAATAGGTTTCATTCTGCATAAGCGGCTCTGCTGTTATCAAATCCCGTTTATCAGCGGGTATTTTTTCAAATTCTAAAGTGCCGGGTATCGGCGAATAGTTTGCGGGTTTTATTAACACTTTGTTTGCCGCCACAAATTCCATGTCACGCTTTATTGTGTCCGTATTCTGCCCGGGAAGCCCCGCCAGAATATACGCGCCGATGTCTTTAGGCTGAAAACCCGCGCCTTTAAGAATCTTTATTGCTTCTGAAAACTGCCCGTTTGATACCTTGCCGCCGGAGGCTTTCTGCATTAAAACATCTGACGTTTCCAGCGATAACCTTAAATCCATAAACCCGGTTTTTTTCATAAGCAGCGCTGTTTCTTCATCAATATATGCGGCGTGCAGACCGTTGGGGGTATAAAACTTAAAATCAAAACCCGCCATAATAATACTTTTTAAAATGTCTTTTATGAATGAATTTTTATACAAAAGCGCGTCATCGTAAAGCGCTATATTTTTAATACCGCGTTTCGCGTAAGTTTCAAGTTCATTAATTATTACCTCTTTGCTTCTTTGTTTAAACCCTGTGCTTGTCTCTTTAATGGCACAATAGGAACAGCTAAAAGGGCACCCTTCGGATAATCTTACGGACACGCTGTTTATATTGTTATATAAGGAGTAATCCGGGGCAATATCCGCAAATTCAGCTTCTGTAATAGAATTTAAGTCCGTTTTAAGTTCTTTCCCCAGCAGATTAAAATATTCAGCATTCGCGCCGCCCTTCCACACACGCGACGTGCCTGAATATTTTTCCGCGTGTGTAGTACATAAAGTGGCATAAGTGCCGCCAAGTATTATGGGTGTTGAAGGATATATATCTTTAATTATAGAAATTGCTTTAAACACGCCTTCGTACATATATGTCATTGAAGATGTAATAAGAATAATATCCGGCTTTTCTGTTTTGAGCAGTTTTTCTTTGAACAGTTCAACAACCATGCCGTAACGCTTATATTTTCTTGGCACAGCTTTATATATTTCCGGTTTGCCCGGTTCTTCACTGTAAAACATGCCCCTGCCAAGTTTGTCGCTTTTCTTAAACTCTTCCGGAGCGCCGTCTGCCTGCCTGTCCATGCAGTCAATTAAGGATACGTTAACCCCGGATTGTTTCAGAACAGAACCGATTTTTAGAAGCCCGTAAGGCTTCATCCAGAAATCGTGACACTTAAAATCATAAACCCAGGGATTTATTAAGAGAACGTTCTTCATATTACTGAACAACTAAAAGATGCTTGGAAGTTTGGATGCTTAGATACTTGGGAAAAATAAAACATATATACAAGAACAGCAACCTAAAAATATAACTACCGTACGGACTTATAGAACTGTTTTTTTGGTTTTCCAAGCCTCCAACCATCTGACCATCCAAGCCTCTATTCATCACTTATCCATTATTATTTCATTATGCATGGTCGCCGAAACAAAACCTATTTTGCCATATGCCTTTAACGCGGCTTCGTTGCCTGCCTTTACATTAAGTCCGATATATTCATAATCATCCCACAGGTCACGCACCAAAGACGCCACCACAGAAGAGGCATACCCTTTTCCCCTGTATTCAGCCGTTGTAGCCACATTTCCTATGCCGGCTATCTTATATTCGGGGCGCAGATAGTGGACTCCGGCTGTGGAAATAATATCGGAGTTTTTTCTTATCATGTAATATTTGCCTGTTTTCATCATTTCCCTGCTGAAAAACAAGCCCGGATTTATTTTCTGTATAAATTCATACAGCGTTTCAAAATCCCTTTCATTTACTTTATAGGTATACTGCGGGTATTTGATGCAATTATTGACAAGCATATCGCCGTTTATCCCCATTGTGTGCTGCATTTTTTTTGAAGTAACTTTATACTTTGCTTCAAGCGGCGCTTCAAGGCCGGGCGTAACATGGGAATAAAGTTTATCCGGTAGTGTGCCTATGACCGCTTCAAGAATTTCCGCCGCGTTATCCTTATTATTATCTTCAAGCAGATAAAACGCGCTTTGCTCTTTTCCTTTATATATAAGTGAGAGAGCCTTAATCTCACCGCCGTCATAAGAGGCGTGCCAGATGGTATTTGGGAACATATATGGTTCCATATACATAAACTTATACAGATGCACATAAGGCGAATTTAAAAGAAACTCCGCTATTTTTTCTTTGTCCGTTATCTGTTTTACCATTATTATCTCCTTAATTATTCCGCCGTTAAATTATACAACAAAAAAGCCCTGTGCCTCTCCTGTTTTTTCAGCAAGAGGCACAGGGCCGGGGGCTTGTTTTATTCTTCTATTTCATAAAACATATTGTCATATTTAAACAACACTTTATTGCCAAGGCTTAAGATTTCACTTATTTCTGAAGAAATCTTGGAGAGCTTAAAATACTCTTCACTTAAATATTTTATTGTCTTTGCTTTATCCTTATTCTGATTAAATTCCGTATCAGTGTACCTGCCGTCATTATCCAGCACAAACGCCCTTCCCCCCGCGTTTACTACGGCAGCGCTTATCTGCCTGTTCATCTCTTGGGCTTCTGCCATATCCATTCCTGCCGCAGACGGCATCATGGACGCCGGAGCAGCGGCTTCCGCCTTTTTTGCCATCGATATGCTCTTTGAACGCTGCACAGCAAAACTTCCGGTCTTTACCTGTGCCAGGTCCTGCATTACAGATTCCGCGCTGCGCCCGCCCAATGCCCTTTCTTTTAAAGATTCATCAGTAATAAGGAAAGAGGTGTACGGAGTTACAATTCCGTATTTTTTTCCAAGACTCACTATTTCCCTTTCAATTTCTTTGTTTCTTCCCCTTAAATTTATTTCATCCATAAGGTAAGTAACTTTCTTTGAGGCCCAAAGTTTCATGACAGATTCGTCCCTGCCGTCATCAGAAAAATCCACGGGGAATTTATATTCTTTTCTGCTGCCGGAAGTCTCCCCGCTTACTTTTACCTGCGTCATTCCATTTCCCTTAAACCTGCCGGTAACAGTAATCTGCGAGCCGGCAAACATATCCGGTATTCTTTTCGGATACATATCGTAAACCCCCGCGCTGCCGTCAAAACTTAAAGTAATTCCCGCAAGCGCCGGGCTTGCTATCCTTGAAGCCAGTGCTGATACGCTTTCTTCAATGGAATCAGACGGGTTAATTACATATTCGCACTCTCCGCCGTTATCAGCGCTTATTTTATCCAGAAGCTCCGTGTTTACGTCTTCACCCACGCCAAAGACAAATATTCTGGCATCAGCCCTATTCGCGTTTTCAGTATTTTTTATAATCTTCATTATGGCTGTTTCTCCTACTGTGGGAAGCCCGTCCGTAAGAAACACTATTACAGGAAGCCTGCCTCTTTGTTTTTTCAGTTTTGACAGCGCTTCCTGCATCGCGCCGTTTATATCCGTGCCGCCTTCAGCGGAAATTGCCCTTATAAAGTTTTTGGCTTTTTCTCTTTCCTTGTAACCGAATTCCTTAAGCCCGTTTGACATGGTATCAACAGAAGAAGAAAAAGCAATAATGCTGAACTTGTCGCCTTCTTTAAGCGTGTTCACACAGAACTGCAGCGCGTCCTTTGCCTTTTCTATTTTATCGCCCTGCATGCTGCCGGACTTGTCCAGAACAAACACAAAATCTTTCGGCATATATTTTTCTTTGCTGTCTTCTATTGAAGGTGAAAGCAGCAGCGTAAAATACCCGTCTTCGTTGTGATTTACATGAGTGATAACAGAAGCCGCCACTTCGCCCATTACAGGGCTGTAATAAAAAGTAAACGGCTTGTCAGGATTGTAATTGCGCGCGTTAAACGACGCCCTTACAAAATTATTCTCCCTGATTTCAGTATTGATACTGTGGCCGGAAGAATAGACATTTTTTATCCCGTTTGAATCTTCCACATTTACCCTTATATTCACCTCTCCCACATACCCCGTGTCTGACTTGGCGGAAGAAAGCGGATATACCAATTTAACTTTTCCATTAACAGTTTTTAACTGCTGGCTGTATTTAAGAGTAAGGGCAACTTCACCACGCGCCGGTATAGGATATACCCTCTGGCGCAGCATCCTTGTGCCGGCGTATTCCAAAAGCGCCGGGTCTTTCATCCTTCTTACTATCTCTTCGTAAATCGCCCGTGCCTTGTCCGCTTCCAGAAGTTCCGCCTTCATCTCTTTGCCGTTTACTATCATTGTGAAAGATGTGACTGCAGCGTCTTCATAAAGCGGGAACCAATAATCGCCTTCCAGGACTGTGCTGTTGGGATTGTAAAACAGGGCATTAACCGTGATATCCGCAACCTGATTTTTGATACTGATGTTTACGTCGTGCTTCCTGGTCTCTATCGGTAAAATCCGCCCCTGATAAGGTAAAACCGCAATCCTGCAAGCAAGTACCTGTACTGCTGATAAAACGATGAAAAGTAAGGCTAAAAACAGATTTTTTTGTTTCTTCATGTCCCTTCCTCCTTTGGTTTTTTGAAAGCTTAACCGCCTTCACCTATCAGGAAACCAAAGGAGAAAAAAAGTTCCATAAAAAATAAAAAAAGCCCGAGACTTTACAATCCCGAGCTTAAGTTGTTTTTTAAAGATTAATATTTTTTATTGTGGAGCAAATTTTTGTATCCTGTTATTAAGTGTATCCGCCACATAAACATTACCCGCATAATCTACTGCCAATCCTGTAGGATAATAAAACTGTCCATCTCTCTTTCCTTCGCTTCCCCATTTTGTTATAAATATTCCTTTTGATTTAAATTTTTGTATCCTGTCATTACCCCGTTCCGACACATAGACATTATCTGCGGAATCTACTGCCACACCGTAAGGATTGCTAAACTGTCCATCTGCGCTTCCTTCACTTCCCCATTTTGTTATAAACACACCTGATGATGTGAACTTTTGTATCCTGTCATTACCACTATCCGCCACATAAACATTTCCCGCATAATCTACTGCCAATCCTGTAGGATTATAAAACTGTCCATCTCCCTTTCCTTTACTCCCCCACTTTTTTATAAACACTCCTGCTGAGGTAAATTTTTGTATCCTGTTATTGATTGAATCCGCCACATAAACAATACCCGAAGAATCCACTGCCACCCCGGTAGGATAATAAAACTGTCCATCCCCGGTTCCATAACTTCCCCATTTTGTTATAAATGTTCCTTCTGATGTGAATTTCTGTATCCTATGATTACCAGTATCAGCTACATAAACATTATCGGCGGAATCTACTGCTATTCCTCCAGGATAATTAAACTGCCCATCTCCGTTTCCTTCACTTCCCCACTTTAATTTAAACACTCCCGGCTCTAAACTTGTTTTTTTACAGCTGATTAATGCCATACATAACATAACTGAAATAACTATTATTTTTTTTATATTATTACCCCTATTTAGTATTTAATCACGTTTCATTCTATAATTCTAAAAATCCTATTGTTGAGCAAACTTTTGAACTCTTCTATTACCTGTATCCACCACATAAACATTTTACGATTATGTGATTAAAAGACGTAGTTACGGTGTGCCTACCCCTGAAATATTTGCATAAACACAGGTAAAACCGAACAAGTCCTTATCTGTATAATAATATCCATTCATACCTGCAGGGTCAAATAATCCGTCCTGTAATACGTGATCAATATCATTCGTCATAACCGGCGTGCCAAGCATAAAAGTCGTGATTTCCTGCCCCATCGCAAAATTGTCAGAATCATACCCGATAATATTCCTATACATGAGGTCTCCGAGTAAATACACTTCTATTATTACTGTTTTGCTACTGAGAATACGCATATAGTTTATATACCCGAACATCATAGAATTCGCCGGGTTATAAAGTTCTTCCATGGTAATAAAACCGTCGGTATCCCTTGTTATTAGCCTGTAACTTGAAGGATTACCGTTTTGAGACTCGTCTATCCTGTTTATAAGACCGTCGGTACCGTATGTAAACACCATTGCGTCAACGGTGTTGGAATAATTATCTACGGCATATCTAGCCGTCATCCTACCTACGGCATCATAGGAATAAAAAATATCGTTTGCCGTGGGCATACTTGCCGGATAATCAATCATCTCAAGTTTTCCCTGTGAGTTATACTTTCTAAAGGTGTAATCGCCTGACGGTATGCCGAATACCGACCCGTACTCTTCCATGATTTTACCAGAGCCGTCATACAGATAAACAGTTTCCGCTATTATCGTACCACTCATAAACAACGCCTGGCCTTTCAATTTTCCTGTATTCGTATATAAACCGCTGCCGCCTATTGATGGCGTAATAGTAGTGGGATCTGTAATGGACGCAGGCGAAATATGTTTATTGCAGGAAATAAAAACGAATACTAAAAATATTAAACTAACAGAAAAAATTGTTTTTTTCATTTAATCTCCTTTTCCCCATAATGATTACCTTCGCAATAATATTATCACCCTGACACTTATTTTACAACCCGACTTTTGATGATTAGAAACCAGCTACAATTACTCCCTTATAAACTCCACGGGTTTGGAGGAGATGGGGATGACTGCGATGCTGTAAGGGGATGTTATTACCTGTGCGGTAATCGCGTCTTTTGCCGGCGAGGTTTCGGAGTATAGTATTACTATTTTTGTCTCCTGAATTGATATGCTCTTAATTTTCGCGGAATATCCTGCCGTTGGTTTTTCACCGGAATTTACCAGCACAACCATCTGCCTTGAAAAATCCACTTTACCCAGCCACGGGTTATCCGCAATTATTCCCGGCGCTAAATTCCATATCATTTTATTTTTAAAAACCACTTTCATCCCCGCTGCCATTCCCGAATGCGTGCCTGAAAAAACTTCCTTACTGAACGGATTTATTTCCTGTTCCTGCAGCTGCACGGCAGATGCCGGAGCAATCTCATCCGCCGTATCATACGCGGGCGCGGCAGCGCTTTTTGACGCCATTCCTGCGGCAGGCGCGGCCTCACTTTTCGTTATTATTGCCCTTGACGGCGCGGCGCTTTTCTTTTTAGCGTATGTAATTTCGGCAGGCGCTTCTGATTTTAACGGAGCAAGGTCAGCCATATTTATTCCCTGTTTTACACTTTTTAATTCCTCTGCGGTTTTTGCCCTTTCTACAACAACCGGCTTCTGCACACTTTCTGCTTCCAGCCATTCTTTATCCGCTTTAATTGTTTTTGTATCATATATCTGCCGGACTAAAACCCCGACAATAAGCATTGCCGCAACAGTACCTGAAACTTTCATAAAAACCGGCCAGCTGAATTTAGTTTTTGCCTTTTTACTGTCGGCTTCATCAAGCCTTTTGCTTAAGGTTGCCAGAAAATTAACAGGAAGGTCTTCAGCGCGGCCGCTTTTGGCATACTGAACAGCGTTCTTTAACGCATCCAATTGATTCCTGCACTCTTTGCAGGTTTTTAAGTGCGCAAGGAAGTTTTTCAGCTGTTCTCCCTTTAACGTTCCGTCAATATAATCTGATATTAAGCCGTAAGCTTTTTTATGCTCCATTTTATCCACCCTGCATCTTTATGAATTTTTGTTTAAACGCTTCCCTTGCCCTGGCTATTCGTGATTTTACCGTCCCTGTATTAAGCCCGGTCATTGCGGCAATTTCCTCATAGCTTTTTTCTTCCATATCCCTTAACACTATCATTTCCCGCGCCGCAGGCTGAAGCTGTAAAAGCACCGCGTGAATTTCATCATTCTTCTGCCTGTCTTCCAGAACTTTATCAGCAGGCGGGTCAGAAGACGCGTACTGTTTTTTTGTTACACCATCATTACCTTCAAAATCATCATCAAGCGAATCGTGCTTTGTAAAAAACCTGCGGATTTCGTATCTTACCGTATTTTTCCACGCGTTCACGGCTATGCGCCTTACCCACGCGGAAAACGGGCTGTCTTCACGGAAACTGCCGATACTTTTATAGGCATTTACAAAAGCGTCCTGCGCTATGTCCTGGGCTTTATCCCTGTCGCCGCACAGCCGCAGCGCAAGGTTATATATTTCTTTCGCGCATGAAGCCGCAAGCGCTTCAAACGCCCTTCTGTCGCCGTCTTTGGCAAGCTTTACAAGCTGTTTTTCTTCCAAGTTTCACCTTTAATGACACCGAATTTTTAAATTTGTTCCATAACGTAAACATAGCACTTTAGCAGATTAAGCAATTAAGCAATAGCGAAACATAAAACATAGCGGATTAAGCTATAACGTAAACATAGCACTTTAGCAGATTAAGCGATTAAGCTATAGCGAAACATAAAACATAGCGGATTAAGTTATAACGTAAACATAGCACTTTAGCAGATTAAGCAATTAAGCTATAGCGTAAACATAAACCATATTTCCTTTTTTTAGCTTATGCTTAATTGCTTATAAGTTTTTTGCTTATCTTTTCGCTATAGCTTAACTGCTTAATGCTTAATTCGCTATGCTTATTTAAATACAAACCTTCCCCTTGCAGCTTCTTTACCGCTTTCTTTTTTTATAACCGCGCAGGCAAAGGTATTTTCATCTTTCTTTTCATGCAATGCCGTAACCCGGCCGCCGTATTCCGCTTCTTCCATAAAATTTATCAGCAGGCTTTTTATTTCGTGTGTTTCAAGGTATTCCTTTGTAAGCGTTTCGTTCATCCAGTCAATGTACGATACATTATTAACATGCCTGTTTACGTCAAATTCCCCAAACTTAACTTTATATTCCGCTGACGCCACAGGGTTTAAAACAGCTTCCGCTTTGCCCGCTTCCCTGCCTATGGCGCTTTTATCTTTCTGCTCCGGCCATTTTTCAGCAACACTTTTTAACGGCTGAATTTTTTTTGTTACAGGGTCTATAACCACCCACGTGGTGGTGGCAGCAGCTATCCTTATGCCGTTTTCATCAGTAACATCGTAATCACGAAACGCGGAAACTTTCCCCACGCTTTTTGACCACGTCTCAATTGAAAGTTTACTTCCCCAGACTGCCGTTTTATAAATTTCCACTTCAAGGCGCATCATTGCCCAGATATGTCCGCTTTTAAGCATTTCGCCTTTTACTTTTTCAATTTCGCTGTAATGGCGCCACGCGGTATTCTGAAGATAATTACACAGCGCCGTAATTTTAAGCCTTCCGTTTATGTCAGCATCATACACGTTAACGTCATATTTTTCCGTCCATTTTCCCGGTGCTTCCGCCATTTTTTACCTCGCTTTGCCGGACATTATATATATGTAATACTAAGCCAAAACATATAATTTATAAAGCCTTTTTTATTATTTTGCCGTAGTTTTTAAGAGGCCCCGGATAAGATTATGGAGTGAGGGGGGGAGGGATTATAATCTTAATCCGGGGCCATAAATAGGACGTAATCAGCCCCCTTACAGTTCCATAATTAATAAGCCCCGGAGCAATTGGGGGATGAGGGAGGAAGTTAATTGCCCGCGGGGCTTATACTTATAAGACGTGATAAACCGCAAAAAGGGTTGCATGTTTTCTGCTATAACTCTTTTTGTCTTTGCTGATGACAAAAAAATAATATTGCTGTAAAATTACCGTCATGACAGATAAAAAACTTATTCACTTTACAGAACTTTCACTTAGATTGCTGCTTTTTTCCGCGGCTTTCATTGTGCCGCTTGCGTTTTATCTTAACGCCCATGAAAGCTTTGAAATGCCCAAATCAGCCGCTTTCTTTTCTTTTACAGCCCTGGCAGCAGCCCTGCTTTTTATAAAGATGGCGCTTAAAAAGGAAAGTGTACTGTTTGTCACGCCGTTTTCTTTTCCCGCAGCCCTTTTAGCCGCCGCCTTTACCGCTTCATTTGTAAGCGGCGCTGTTTTTAACCCGAATGCCGTATTGCTGCACTGGCAGTTTTTAAAACTTTGCCTTCTTATTATATTGTCATATTTTCTTATCATTAATGCTTTTTCCAAACGTGACATTCCCCGCCTGCTTTACATTATAATAACTTCACACTTTATAGTATCAACTTACGGGGTTTTACAGTATTTTCACATGGATTTCATAAAATGGGTTTCTTTCGGCGAAGGCCGCGTTTATTCAACACTTGGAAATCCGGATTACATGGCCGCGCAATTTTCAATACTTATCCCCGTTTTAATCGCGCTTTTTCTTTCCCCTATAAAAAAACTTGCGAAATTTTTCAGCGGCTTATGCATTTTAATGATGTTCTTTTTAATCATCGTATCGCAGGGCCGCGGCGCGTGGCTTGGTTTTCTTGGTTCGCTGGCTTATCTGTTTATAATGTTCGGCGTATTTTACGGCAAAGCGTATTTTACGCGCCATAAAAAATTCTTTATATCCATGGGCGCGTTTCTTGTCCTGCTTGTATTACTGTTTACCATCCCCAACCCCGTTAACCGCAACCCCATAACTGACAGGTTAAAACAAAGTTTTGATTTAACCGGCGATTCCGCGGCTGTAAGGCTTTTTTACTGGGAATCTGCCCTGCAGATGGCGGCTGCAAAACCGGTATTCGGCGCGGGCATAGGCGGCTTCAGCCTGAACACCGCGTATTATCAGCGCAAGGTTTATGACCGCTGGCTTAAAGCGGCGCCAAAGATGGCGGCTAAAGTGGAACCGCATGTTGAACTGTACACCCATAACGATTTTCTTCAGACACTTGCGGAAAACGGCTTTGTGGGTTTTGGAATTTATTTACTGCTGTTCTTTTCCGCTTTTTTCATTTCAATTAAACTTGCATTAAAAGAAGAAAATCTTTTTTACAAAAACCTTATTATAGGAATAACAGCTTCTTTTACCGCGTTTTTAATAAACGGGCTTTTTAATTTTCCGTGGCGCGTCGCGCCTACGCTTATACTTCTATGGTCGCTGTTTGGAATTTTTTCGCTTTACGAAAAACGCTATACCCTGCAGATAAAAAAAGTTCCCGCTGTGCCTTTAACGTTTATTCTTGCAATTGCAGCTTTTATTTTTTCTGTAATTCAAATCAGGATATTTTACGCTAACGTGCTTGTTAAACACGGGCAGTCGCAGTTTGCCGCCGGAAACTACGCGCAGGCGCGCGATACTTTTGAAAAATCACTGGCTTCCAACGCGCGCGGCACTGACAAGATAGAACTTGTTTTATACGCGGGAAACGCGTATAACGCGCTTTTAGATACAGACACCGCAATAAAATATTATAACCGCGGCCTTGCAATGTTCCCCCACTTTATAGAGTCGCATTACAATGTGGCAAATGTATACATGGCAAAAGGGATAAATGAAAAAGCACTTGAAGAATATGAAAAGACACTGGCTCTTAACCCCAAATTTACGGCAGCCATGAACAACATGGCAAATTTATATTTTAACAGCGGAGATTTTGAAAAAGCAAAAGAGATGTACAAACGCGCGTTGAATGTGACGCCATCGCTTATAGAAGCGCGGTACAACCTTGGCGCGTGTTATTACAGGATGAACGATTATAAAAACGCGAAGAAAGAAATGGCGGAAGTTTTAAAGTACGACCCTAATTATCAGGCCGCAAAACAATGGGTGGAGCAGCTGCGAAAGATGGGATATTAAGAGCAGAGGCTTGGACGCTTAGATGCTTGGTTAGTTGAATGCTTAGACGCTTGGATGCTTAGAGGCTTGGCAAAGACAAATATAAAAACCAGACCAACACAGCGCAGGCTAAAGACCCGCGTCTACCAATACAAATCAAAACAACGCACCTAAAGGGCGTGCCTACCACTACATACACCAAGCCCGGTAAAGCCGGGAAACGGATGCACGGATGGTCAGAGGGTCGGAAGATAAAACAAACATCAAAAATTCGAAAATCGAAATTAGATTAACAACTACAGGGGTTGGGTGTGTTTTTTCAGTGCGTGCCGCGCAAACACAGTATATATACGGCAGAAACTGTTTAATGCCGCGCCGTCATGCACGTATGTACCGCGTGTTCCCGTTTGCCAATAAATTAACATACCTGTAGATTTCAAGCTTGTTTGGATACAAGATTACCAATTTGCGGCGCGTACTGAAAAAATATACCCAAGCCCTGTAAAGCCGAGGGACGGATGCACAGATGGTCAGAGGGTCGGAAGAAAAAACAAACCCAAATCAACTGCCGCGCATAATACCGAGCAATTTTATTATAGACTCGATATTAAAACGCGCGCCTGCCACTGCATACACAAAAAAACAAAACAGAGCCGCTGAGCTGCCAAGTATTAGAGGACAGTTGTTTTGAATTTTTCCAAGCATCCAAGCATCCAAGCCTCTAAGCTTCCGAAGAATTTACGCTCCGCTGTCTTTTATGTAACCGCGCAGTTTCATTCTTGCTATTATCCTGGCAACACGCCTTTTCTGAAACTCTTCTTTCTGTTTTGTCAGCAGTTCTTTTCCTCTTGCCTTTGGCTGCGGGATTACAACAGCAAGTATGGCCGCTTCTTTAGGCGTAAGTTCATGCGGATATTTATCAAAATATACCTTTGAAGCCTGCCTGATACCATAAATCCCTTTTCCAAATTCCGCGATATTTATGTAGTAATCAAGTATCTGCCTTTTTGTAAGTTTATTTTCAACTCGTACCGCGGTTATTGCTTCTATTAACTTTCTCTTAATTGTTTTTTCTTTGGTCAAATACGCGTTTTTTACAAGCTGCTGCGTAATTGTGCTGCCGCCGTATTTTAATTTAAGATGAAGCAAATCGTATCTTGCCGCCCTTAAAGTTTCGTCGATATTAATACCTTTATGCCTGAAAAAACTTCCATCTTCCGCCGCAATTATCGCGCCTGTAACATATTTGGGAAGTTCAACGGAGCGGACAAAATTTTTGGAATAAGGCGAAACAGCGCGATTTGTAAATGTTTTGCCGTTGTAAACTTTTATGGTCACTCTTGTTTTTATTTTACTTATGTCCGGCAGTATGGCGTTCATAACAGTAAAAAAGCCTATAATATAAGCAAACGCGCATTGAACTATAATAATTGCTTTTAAACGCAAAAGTGTCACTTGAAATCCTTCGGGCGTAGCAGGAAAGTCTTTATGGCTTTCTTGGCGCACATTTTAGTCTGTTGTCTTCCGTCTCCGTTATGCGGATGAATCATATGTTAGAGGTTTTCTACTATAATCTATTATATTATACTGCATGAAATAACCACAGTCAAGCATAGCATAAAGTGTTGTCAACGCAAAATAGAAATGTCCTATTTTCTGCAAAATAGAAATGTCCGGTTTTCAAAGTACAGCCTGCCAAGAATCCCCGGTT
>JAFGWA010000064.1 GCA_016937715.1 Candidatus Goldiibacteriota bacterium | reverse complement strand
CCTGATACCCTTCCTGCGCCGCCGCCACATCTGCAATAGTCAAATCTTCCGCGTAAGCAGATACTGCGTATAATAAAATAGACAAGATTATTCCCATAAGTTTTTTCATATTTTTTACTCCCAATTATTTTGTGCGAACCAAGATTTACAAACAGCCCCTCCGCCGTGTACCCTCCGCATAATTTCAATTATTTTAAACCATTACCGGATATTGTCAATGTAAAAAAACATAGGACAGAAAATTGAGGGACGGAGGGACAGATGTACGGAGGGACGGAAGAAAAACGAAACATTAAAAACAAAATTTTAGTAGACGCGGGTCTTTAGCCCGCGGTTGAAGCGAGTTTACGAGTGAAAGAAGTTGGGACATTTAAACAATAAACAACGCACCTTAAAAGGTACGGCTACCAAGGCAAAAACAAAAGTGCCGGACAGCGCGGGAGCGCTGTCCCTACAAATTCTAATACACAGAAAATAACCAAAATCCACGGGCTGAAGACCCGCGTCTACCAATACAAAAACAGCACTGTCCCTGCAAATTAAAACATAATTTCTAATCAAAAGCGAGACGCAACATGTTGCGTCTCTACGTTAAAAGAACAAATGAAAACAAAAAAACGTTACTGCTGTTTGTCGTAATACCTTATTATATGCAGGCGGTAGAATACGGCAAGGGTGTCCCATACCATATTAAAAATTGTTTTAAACTTTATGTGGCCGTATTTGCCTTTGTAGTCAACCACAACAGGCGCTTCTGCTATCTTATACCCTTTATGGTGCGCAAGCACTAAAAGTTCAAGGTCAAACGCGTAGCGTTTTATAAGCACTTTATGAAAGGTGTTTTTTAACACTTCCGCTTTAAACAGTTTTATTCCTGTCTGCGTGTCTTTAAGCGGCAGCCCGAACAGCAATTTCACTATAAAGAAATACACCGCAGACATTAACCTTCTGTTTTTCGGGTAATTTAATACCGAATCTTTATGGCGCTTGGAGCCTATTACAACATCGGCATTTTCTTTTTTCATCACTTCAAACAGCACTTCAAACTGCCTTGGGTGAATGTCAAGGTCGCCGTCAAGCAGCATTACCATATCGCCCGTGCATTTTTTAAACGCCTCTTTTAACGCCTCTCCCTTGCCTTCGTTTATCTGCTGTTTGTAAGCCATTACCCTTGGGTTATTTAACTCTTTCACCTTTTCATAAGTTTTATCTTTTGAACCGTCATCCATTACAATAATTTCATATTCAATCCCCAGTTTCTTAAAGTAATCATCGGTTTCCAGAATATTGGCGGCAACCGCAAGCTCTTCATTAAATACAGGCATTAAAACTGAAAGTTTTTTAAACGGCATGTTCGGGTTTCCTGTTCTCTTTTGCCGTAATAAGCGATAAAAGCAGTATCGCCAGATTCACGGAAAATAGTATTGTAATTACCTGCATGAATGACGCGTGGAAAAACCATAAAAGCACCGCATACAGTATGATTCCGGCGTACATTATATATATCATCGCATACCTGTGTATTGCCAGGCAGTAGTTCATAACCACATTTATTAAAACCAAAGGAAGTATTGCCGCGCCGAATATCTTTACCACCGGAGCAATGCCTTTATATTCCCCGCCAAAGAGCAGCCCAATTACAAAATCCGGAAAAAAGTAGCAGAATATTATCGCGGCGGCTGATACAACCGCCGTCAGCCCCAGGCTTTTTAAAAGCATTTTTCCTGTGGCGTTATTAAGTTCAAAACTCTGCGACACTTTGGGAAAAAGGGTCATGACTATAGCGCTTGGAAAAAACAGAAACGCCTTGCCTATTATTGACGTGGCGGAATACAGCCCCGCGTCATGTTCCGCGAAAAAATGTTTAACCATAAAGACATCCATATAACTGAGCAGAGAAAAAGCCGTGGCAGAGAAAAATACCGGCAGCGCGTACGATAAAATATCCCTTTTTCTTATTATTTCCACAGTCTTTTCCCTGTACTTAAACAGAAACGACAGCATAAAAATGCCGACAATATAAGCGCAGAAAGCGCCGACAAATGTGGTTAATAACGCGCCCCGCACACCGAATCCAAGCATTAAAAAAAGTATAAGTGAACCAAGCCGCAACACGGCGTCCAGAGTAAGGTTAATCCCCATGCCTATAAAATTCTGCATTCCCTGAAGTATGCCGCGTACAACCGGAATAATAAGCGATACAACCGCTATCAGGCCCAGAATGACTATAAGGCCGTAATCGTCTATTTTAAAGAAGGACTGTATAAAAGGCCCGCCCGCAAGAAACCCTATAAAATAAACGGCGCCAAGCATAAGAAACCAGCCTGTGGTTTTTCTGAAAAGGTGTTCAATGCCCCCGTAATTTTCCCTTGCCATACAGATGGATGTCTTTTTCACTATTGTCATCTGAAGCGCCATTGCAGGCATGGAAAAAAGTATTACAAGGCCCAGAAGAGGGACAAGCACTCCGTACTCTTCCGGGCCCAATTTTCTGCTTACGTACATGTGAAATATAAAATTTAAAAGGTTCACGCCGCTTGTGGCGGCAAACATTATTATTGAATCTTTCAGCAGGCCTTCATTTTTATCTTTCACTTTAATTCCCTGACTGCCGTGTGTATTATTCAAATACCGGCCTGATCTTTACTATTGTGTTCTTTGATACTTCGGATATATAAATGTTATCCTGCGCGTCAATTGCAATACCAAGAGGATTGCCAAAAAGGTTTTTGCCTTTTGAATCCGTCTTAATGGTTCCCACATATTTGAACTTTGGATGTTTGGTGTCATAGACCCAGATGTCCTGCGTGCCGGAAGATACCGCGTAAAGATAGTCGCGCGAATCAACAGCCACCATAGGCCACATGGGTTTTGCCGTATCCCAGCCCTTTACTTTTATTGAAGCTTCCGGCTTTAAATCGCCTGACAGAACCGCCACGCGCATATTGCCCGGGTCGCCAACATATACCCTTTTTTTGCTGTCAAACGCTATTCCAAACACTTCCTGAAAATTGCCAAGCGCTTTTCCGCGCTCGCCGAACGGTTTTCCTATACGGTTTCCGTCGGTATCAAACCTGTGTATTCTTGAAGTACCCGTGTCTGCCACGTGCACCATTCCGTAAGAGTTAACAGCCACATTTCTTGGGCTGTAAAAACCGGCTTTTTCTCCGCCAATTTCCAGGACAAACCTGCCTTTTGAATCAAACTTCTGCATTCTGCCGTTCCACGCGTCAGCCACATACAGATTATTCTGTTTGTCTACAGCCACGCCGGACGGTTCTTTAAACTGCCCTTTTTTTTCGCCTTTTTCCCCTACTGTGCCGGCGGATTCACCGTTTAACGTGAATTTGTCCACCCTGTTATTCTGAAGGTCAGCCACATATAAAAAACCGTCATCAGATACAGCAAGGCCCCTTGGCCCGTTCATCTGCCCTGTTTTTTCGCCTGTGCCGCCGAATTCAATTATTTTATCCGCCTTAATATACTTTACAGGATCGCCGCCCTTTAATTTTGCTATTCCTATCACGGCGGCAATAATAATAACGGCAATTATAAGCCCGCCAAAACCGCCTTTTTTCTTTTTACCGCGTTTTTTATTTTTTTTACCTTTGCTTTTCTTTGAAACCTTTTTTGATTTTACAGGTTTCTTTACAGTCTTCTTTACTTTTTTCTTGGCCATATTTAAACCCTCCTGTTTTAATCTTTATCTATATAACTGATAAGCTTGTTTAACCCCGAATCAGACACCACAATTTTTCCGCCGCCGGCGTACGCCACAGAAAGCGGGCAACCAAATAACGGCGCCCCGTTTTCATTTTTATCAATAATCTTCTTTTTCTTTCCGTCAAGGGAATAACGCAGCACCCTTTTGTTTGTGGAATCGGTGATGTAAATATAACCACGCTGTTTATCCATTGAAAGGTACGGTTCCATAAGACAGCCGTTAACAATCTGCCCGTCTGCCCAGCCGTCCACTTTAAATTCATTTACATACTGCCCGTTTGCCGTGATAATCTGCACCCTGTAATTCTTGCGGTCAAGTATGTAAAGTTTTCCGTCCGGCCCTTCCTTAATTCCAAAAGGTTCGTTGAACTGTAATTTGCCCGCGCCCTTTGTGCCGATTGTGGCCACAGATTTTCCCTGCGGGTCAAATTTCTCTATTTTGCCGTTGCCTGTGTCGCACACGTAAACATAACCATTTTTATCAACAGCCGCGTCGCGCGGGCCCCACATGCCTTTATCCTTGCCAAAATCTCTGATGTATTTTCCGCTTTTGTTGAATACCTGTATCCTGCTGTTCCATGTGTCCGTAACGTATATATTGCCGTCCGGCCCCATGTCTATGCCGCAGGGTTCCTTAAATTTGCCCTTATCCTCGCCTTCTTTTCCCCACATGGAAACAAAAGCATTTTCTTTGTTGAACTTCTGTATCCTGTGATTGCGGGAATCCACCACGTATATGTTTCCTTCCGCATCCACATCAAGGTCACGCGCGCTGTTAAACGAACCTTTTTTCGCCTCTGAAGACTGCGCCTGCTGTACGGGTTTTCTTTCTTTGCTTACATTGTCCGGATTGAACATAACAAGAATAACAATAAGAAGAATGCCAAAAAGCGTACCTATAATTATTTTTTCCTGCTTTGACATATTTGCCAGGTTAATCATCTGTCTCCGCCCTCCAGCCAGTATTTTTCAAGGTCTTTTCTTACGTAAACCACCATGTCATAAGAACCAAGTTCATTCCAAACATCGCGGTACATAAAACGCTTCCACATCATTTCTATCTTGCCGGGCTTGTTTGGCGCGCTGAAAAGCGGCGCGCTCCACCATTTCTTTTCATCAGGCGCCCACCATTCCCTTAACTTATACCTGAAAGCCACGTAATCATTTTCAAGTTTTGCCTTTACCGCGGCGTCATGGCCCACGTTTGCCTCTTCAATACCGGAGAAGATGATGGCTTTGCCGACATCAGAATCCGGTATCATTTTAGGCGGATACGCTATCTTTTTATAATCCCTTAAATACCACGCGAACGGCCAGGAACAATAATCTTCAATTACCATTTCCAGGTCATACGGGCTGTACCTGCGGAATTCCTGGCTGTCCCACTTTAACGCTTTCATCCTGTTGGCAAAATTATCAAGGTTACGGACTATTTTTGTGGAATCCACGGATGACTGCACGTAAACAAGCGACTCTTTGGGCGACGCGCCTTCTTCGTAAAAACATACGTTAATCGCGCCGTGTATTGAACCAAGCGATAACAGCGCAAACATCACAAGGCCGGCGGCGCGTTTCCAGGTCTGTTCTTTACTTTCAATTATATCGGCTATCATTTTTCCGGCTATCAGCATAAGCGGAAGCAGCGGATGAAGCACAAGCCACGGCATTTTTTCGCCCGCCCATGAATAAATTATCATCGCCATTATCCACCAGTAGATACAGAAAATATTAAATAAAGTCCTTTTTTCTTTTTTTATAACGTAATAAACCGTCGCTATAAGCCCGAAGAATACCGAAGGCAGTTCATAGAACGGCGTCAAAAGCAGGTAAAAATACCACGGCTGGCTGCCGCGCGCCACACCGTGCTGGCCAAGCCAGTACGTTAAAGCCGCGATATAACCGTCAATTATCCCCTTCGCGTTTACAAAGAAACTGTGATTAGGTTCTTTATTAAAAAACAAAAGCGCGTGTATCGCCACAAAAATACCCAGCGCGGTAAGAAACACTTTTGACCCCGGTTTTGTAAGCCAGTATTCCACCGTGCGGTGCATTCCGCCTTCTTCTTCATATTTATCAGGATCTGATTCTTTAAGCGAATTTTCCCACATCCATCTTACAAAAAAGAACGTTCCAAAGATAAACAGGGTTATATAGGTTACTTCTTTTGTCGCCCACGAAAGCGCAAGGCCTGTTGCCGCCAGAAACAGCCAACCGGGCTTTTTATTTTCAAAGTATTTAAACAGCCCTACAACTATCAAAAGCGTGTCTCCCGCTATGTAAATATCGTTTCTGATATAGCGGGACTGATACATAAACGAAGGCGATATTGCCATAATAAAAGCCGTGACCATAGCGCCTGTTTTTCCAAGCTGGGGTTTTAAATACCACAGAAGCCAGATGCAAAGCATACCGTAAAAAGCAGGCATTATCCTTGCGGTATAATCAGTGGCTCCGAACAGAAAGTAAACAAAAGCGTTAGCATGAAAAAGAAACGGCCCGTGAAGCATCGGGTTGTAAGAATACCCGTTGCCCATAAAAAGTTTCCAGCCGTAAAACGCGTGCATGGATTCATCGTGGTGCATGGGCTTATCGCCAAGCACCGCGAACCTTGAAACAAACGCGGCTATGATTATTAACAGCCAGATAACCGCTTCCCAGTTAATTGAAAAATTGCCGGGTGTCTGAATAAGGTCCTGCGTTGTTATTGCCATGTCTGAAGATTTTGCTGTTTTTGCCGCCGCCTTTTTGCCGTCCGCCTTTGCTTCTTTTTTTGCCGGATCGCCAGGCACCATCAGTTTGGCGCCGCAGCTGTCACAGAACTTGTTGTCTTTGGGATTTTCAGATCCGCACTTCGCGCATTTCATTGTATCTGCCATTTTTCCTCCTTACCTTTTCTTGTATATTATAGTGTCATTTTTATTAAAATAAGCCACATCCATAAACTCTTTAAACTTATCCAGATTTCCGGCGGCGCCGAACTTATCGCGTTCCAGCACGCCCACGTATACGTATTCCACGTTAAACTGGTTTAAAAGCTGCTGCGCTTCGTTGGCATCCGCTGTTTCGTATATTCTGCTGACAATACCCTGCCTGCGCCCGGCTTCGTCGTAATTGCCGCGCCACTGCAGTTCATGCCCCGGCCAGCCAAGCACTGTGGGTAATCCCGTAAAAGATGTTATTCTGGCGTATTCAGTGTATTCCCCGCCCCACGCTTCAAGGATTACGGGTTTTCCTTTAACTTCCTTTTTCAGCCACTGAATGGCCTCATAATCGCCCAATGCCGGCATCCTGCCTTCATAAAACCTTTCTTTTAAGAACGCGCTTCCGTCAAGTTCCATAGGCCTTGAAAAACCAGCGGTCTTTACGCTTGACGCCGCAAACGGATAGAACATTCCGGCCGCGATAAGAAGAATAAATACCGAATACCACGACCAGCGTATGGCGGCATGTTTGTGCCTTAAATAGAAATGCTTAACCCAGAAGAAACTGTACGCGGCCGCTATGGAATACATTATCCATGTCTGGTAATAGAATTTAAAGACTGTGTTCATACGTTCCAGAGGCGCATGCTGCCCTTCGCGGGAGAAAGTGTCAATAACGTGGAAAAGTTCGCAGCCAAGAGCGGCGAAAAACGCGGTAAAGATAAGGATTATAACAAACTGATTTTCTTTCTGTTCCACCTTTGTAAGCCCCAGCACAAACGTATAGGCAAACAGCAGAAACATTATACCCGCGAAAATTCCGGGGGTAAACCCTTTGCATTCCGGGCATTTTGCGTTAAGGTCAAAAATGGTCTTAACCGCTATAAGCAGCAGCGCAACACCTATTGCAATTCCAATTCCGATAAATACTTTTTTATCTTTAACAGTTTCGGGAGCGGTAAAAAGTTTAAAGAACGACATTACTGCCTGATTGCCTTTTTTTACGGGAAGCTCTTCCCCGCCAAGTTTAAGTTCCACGCCCGTTATCTGGTAACCGCACTGCCCGCATATTACTTTGCCTTCCCTTATTTCAGTTCCGCAGCGGGGGCAGTACTCTTTTCTCTTCTTGGATTTCTCTCCCTTAATGGCAAAAACCCAGTTAAATGTCCTGAACAACAGAAAAGATATAATTGGGAAAAGCATAATCCCAAAAATTGTAAGGTAATCCGCAACGCTTGTGTTTGCTTTTACAAAACCCACGCCCTTTGCCTGCGAACCAAAAAGAAGCGTAAAGGGCAGATACGCGATTATTGAAATTAAAAATATAACGCCGAAACCTGTTGCCGCGTCAACCCACCAGTCTTTTACTTTATCGCGGTCAGAATACCTGTTGGCTGCAATGCACAGCATTATGACAAAAAGGTATGTGGGGAAATCCCAGCTGTTTAAGAACCAAAGCCCGCCTAAAAGCAGCCCTGTGAATCCCAGAAACAGAAGCTTGCGCGGCTCTTTTCCGAATATATCCTTTTCTTCCCACTTGGCAAAAAGAAGCCCGATATTAAGAGCAAGCAATACAAATGGTATTGCCATCTGGTGCGGGTGAAGGTCGCCCAGAAGGAACGAGAAGAACGGGAATTCATTTATGGTAATATCGTAATTGGGCCTGTCAATTATCCTGGATGTGTGCCACCAGTTAAAGTTATCCGTGGACCAGCCATTGGAAACAACCTGAATAAACCCGTCAATATTGCTTATTAATAATAAAAATGCAGCGGCAAGAAAACCTATAAGATAATTCTTGGTAAGATTGTAAAGCAGCCCAACGGTTCCAAGGGCGGACAGCGCCACTATATATGTAAGGGCTATGTTGTACGCCATTCCGTTTGGTATGGCTGTAAGTTTAAACATTATGGCCATCATAAGATATCCAAAATAATAGTAGCTTATATGAAGCGCCTTGCCCGCCGCGTCAACGCCGTACATCCACGGGTCAAAAGGCGGCATTTTATCCGCTTTAACTATGGAATTCATGAAAGCAAAGTCCATAAATTTTTCCGTTCCCACGATATCCGGCTGGTTCATCCTGAACATGGCGTAAACAAGGAAAATAAGGAAATAAAACAGTTCCGCAATTAATACCACCCCGACTTTTTCAGAAAAGAACTGAAGCATTTCTTTTTTATTCTGAAGAAAAAGCCAGACAGAAACCCCTGTCATTACGGCTATTACCCCAAGTATGGTGCCGGTGGAAAAACTTAAGAAGCCCAGCAGCCATGAGAAGTATGATATAAGAAAAATACCCACAATTTTGGTAAACATATACCCTTTGTCCTGCGATTTCCCAAAAAGCACAAAGGTTATTGGAAAAGCCAGCAACCCGATTATTACAGAAACAAACCACCACTTAGCAATATAACCAAAAAATACGTCCAAAGTAACACCTCCGCTTTGCTTTTAAGGGCATTTTTCACCCATTATTTAAGCTTTTTGTAGAATTTTCCCGTTATAAACATATATAAAATATAGAGAATTATACGAAAAACCCCCATAATTGTCAATCGGGATAAACGGAATCAAACATAGAGTGACGGAGGGACAGATGGTCATATGTTTAGACCTGGTAGACGCGGGTCTTTAGCCAGCGGCAGTTTGTTTATCTATTGCTTATGGAATATTGGATAATCGTTTATGGGATAAATAACATTTATTATTGAATACTATATGAATTTTCTATCGTCGTAATGCCTGTTTTTGTAGAGTATGTCAGTTCTTTTGTGTAAACAGCCATTCATAGCTACTCTTGATCCAAGTTAAGTCTACCTTCAAAAACAATCGCAAACT
>JAFGWA010000063.1 GCA_016937715.1 Candidatus Goldiibacteriota bacterium | reverse complement strand
TCATAATCCATAACATCTGCTTTGTGCCTTCCCTGCAAAGCACGCACTTGCCGCAGCTTTCATTCTGCGTAAACTGCATAAAGTACGCCGCTATTTTTACCATGCATGTGCTTTGGTTCATTACCACAAGGCCGCCCGAACCCACCATTGCCCCGGCGTTTTTTAGATTTTCAAAATCCAGCTGCAGGTCAAGGTGTTTTGGGGTAAGGCACGCGCCCGAAGGGCCGCCAATCTGAACCGCTTTAAAATTCGCCTCATCAACTTTCCCGCCTTCACCTGTTACCCCGCCCGCTATTCCGAATATTATTTCCCTTAACGTGGTTCCAAACGGAACCTCTATAAGCCCGGTGTTTGCTACCTGTCCGGTCACTGCAAAAGTTTTTGTCCCCGGGGATGTTTTTGTCCCCATCTTTCTGTATTCCTGCGGCCCGTCACGTAATATAAGAGGAATGGTTGCCAGGGTTTCCACGTTATTAATTACCGTGGGTTTATCCCAAAGCCCTTTTTGTGCCGGAAAAGGAGGTTTAGGTTTTGGCATCCCGCGCTTTCCTTCCACGGATGCCATAAGCGCGGTTTCTTCACCGCATACAAACGCGCCCGCGCCTTCCATTACGCTTAAATTAAACTTTTTTCCCGTGCCAAGCATGCTTCCGCCTATAATGCCGTTTTTTACCGCGTCAGCCACGGCCTTTTTCATCCTTTTTACCGCAAGCGGATATTCCGCCCTTACATAAACAAAACCTTCATCAGCGCCTATCGCATGCGCGGCTATTGCCATGCCCTCTATCACACTGTGCGGATTGCCTTCCATCACGCTTCTGTCCATAAACGCGCCGGGATCGCCTTCATCGCCGTTGCAGATAATGTACTTTTTTTCCGAATTTTGAATTCTTGTCAAATCCCACTTTTTTCCCGTCGGGAATCCGGCCCCGCCCCTTCCGCGAAGCCCGCTTTCCAGGATATCGGCACAGACTTTCGCGGGATTATCTTTAAGCGCTTTTTCAAGGGAAGTATAACCACCGGATGCTATATATTCGGTTATATCTTCAGGATCAATAATTCCGCACTGCTTTAAAACGTACCTGTGCTGCTTTCTGTAAAAATCAATTTCAGTTTTATTGACGCACACTTTACCGTCAGCGGGATTTATATATAAAAGCCTTTCTATAATAACGCCTTTTGCAATTGTACTTTTTACAATTTCTTCCGCGTCTTCCGGTTTTACCTTTGTATATAAAATGTCCTCCGGCATTATGGTTACAAGCGGTCCCATCTGACAGAAACCCTGGCATCCGCTTTTGCTTAAATGGCTGCCGCCTTTGTCATCATGTTTAAGTTCAACATCAACCTTAATACCTTCTTTTTCCGCAGCCTGATTTATTGCGTCAAATAACTTAAGCGCCCCGTTGGCAACACACGCCGTCCCCGCGCAGATTATAATTCTGCGCTCTTTTAACTTTGCCCTTTTCCCGTAATCTTCTTTTATTTTATTTAAATCCAGCGCCTCAATTGTCTGCATTGTTTTCACCTTCCTTTTTAATAATATCTGTAAGGACTGCTGTTATTTTATCCGAGGTCATCTGGCCGTAAATATCTTCATTTATCACGACGACAGGCGCAAGGCCGCACGCCCCAAGGCACGACACAGTTTCAAGGGTAAAAAGCATGTCATCCGTTGTATTCTTACTTTCAGTAAGCTTAAGTTTCTTTCTTATTGCTTCTATCAGCGCTTCAGAACGTTTTACGTGGCACGCTGTCCCGTCGCATACCTTAATGATGTATTTGCCTTTTGGGGCAAGGGCAAAATGAGAGTAAAAAGTGGCAACCCCATAGACCCTTGCAGGCGGAATTTTCAGGCACGTGGCGGTAAAGTCCATTATTTCTTCCGGCAGATACCTGTATTCGTCCTGAATCTCCTGAAGTATTGGAATTAACCTTGCCGCATTAGCGCCGTTTCTTTCTATTATTTCCATTACCTTTTCAAATTTTTTCTGCATTTCCATCGTTTTCATGGCGTTCTCCTTTGCAATATGGTTTCCTGTTATTTTTCTTTCTGCTGCTTGATTCTCTGCGATAAAACGGCAAGTGATGAAGCAAGGTTTTCGTTCTGCACAACCACATCAGCCGGAACATTCAGCATTACCGGCGCGAAATTCCACAGCGCTTTTACACCCGCTTTCACAAATAAATCCGCGATTGCCTGCGCGCTTTCAACAGGAACCGTAATAATACCGATTCCTATCTTGTTTTCCTTAACAAGCACGCCAATCTGGTCCGGAGAAAAAATCTTTCTGCCCGCCACTTCCCTGCCCTGTTTCTTTTTGTCCCCGTCAATCCCGGCAATTATATCCAACCCGTAATTTTTAAAACCCTGATAGCTTAAAAGCGCCTTGCCAAGATTACCGACCCCGGCTATAACCGCGTTGGACATCATATTCCAGCCAAGTATGTATTCAATTGCTTCTATTAACATTTCCAGGTTGTATCCAATCTTAGGCCTGCCCGAAAGGCGGGTGTATTCAAAATCTTTTCTGACCTGAATTGGAATCAGGTTTAAATCATTTGCCACAGCCGTCGTGGAAATGTAAACAACGCCTTTTAAAGATAAGGACTTAAGATAATTACAGTATGCGGGCATCCTTCTTAGCGCCGGAACAGGTATTGCCTTTCTGTCTATCTGCGTCATTTTAAAACCTCCTTTTTTAGAT
>JAFGWA010000062.1 GCA_016937715.1 Candidatus Goldiibacteriota bacterium | reverse complement strand
TAAGTTAAAACGCACTTTCTCATTTATTCATTTGAGTAAATTGATTATATTGTAATTATTATCCGTTGTCAATGGATAAATACAGGATTTTTATTGTAAAAAAATGAAAACAGCAGAAAAAAACCTTATAAAATCACTTGAGAAAATAGTTTATTTTATAAGCATCCCTAAGCGTAAATGGTGTGCCGTGACCCGGGTAAACCGTTATATCTTTATCAAATTTATCAAATATTTTAAGGCTGTTTTTAAGTTTTCTGGAATCCCCCGACGGCAGGTCTGTCCTTCCCACCGTATCATAGAAAAGCGTATCCCCTGAAAAAAGGATATCCCCTATCAGAATTACCATACAGCCCGAAGTATGCCCGGGGGTGTGATAGAATTTCATGCCGTTAACCCGCGCTTCGTTGCCCTCTATATAATTAATGTTTTTTACACTTATTTGCCGCCCTGTATAGGCGGAAAGATTGTATGCAGGAGTTGCCAGCAGCTCTTTTTCTTCAGCGTGAGCATAGATAATAGATGAATTGAAATTTTCTGCCGCAATTGTATGGTCGTAATGTCCGTGCGTAAGCAGGACATATTCAACTTCAAGTTTGTTTTCTTCAAGCAAAGATAAAATCCGCGGATATTCCACTCCCGGGTCTATTACTATGGCTTTATTATTACCCGTTTCCACAATATAAGTATTTTCCCCGTAATCTTCTGAAACCAAAGTATGAACTTTCATACTTTGTTAATCAAAATAAATGGCGTCATATGTATTTTTAGTGCCACGTATGCGTCTCCTGATTTAATAATTGGTTACCCAAGAAAAACAAAATCACTTTTTTTAAAAGATTAATTAAAATAATATATTACCAGAAAATTCGCCTAAAATTATACATTTCATTAAAATAATAATTTCTTCTGCCATATACAAAAACGTCTATTCTATATATTGTTTTATTGCTTTCCACCATGGCGCAAGACGTTCAGCATTACGAAAAGACTCAGCCGCCTGATCTTTATAACCGTACATTAAAGCTGTCTTTCCCTGATAATAATAAAAAAGTGCGTTTTTTTGTATTCTTTCTTCATAATTAAAGAACGACAAGTAGGCACATTTCGGATCATTTAACGCATAACAAGATTCAATCGCCTGCATTCTTAAACAGTTATTATAAAATATTTTATCGGGCGAATCAGGATTATTCAACTCCGATTTCCAGGCAAGCAATACCGCATCATCATAGCGATATTCCCACATCAGAACATTAATTTTTTTCAATGTAATTTTTAGATCTGAAAGAAGACGCGCCTGTTCTTCAGTCATAACCTTAATTTCATATATAAAATAAGGGATTTTCCCTGATACATTAGAATAAATGATTTTTATCTTTCTAACATTAAAAGCCTTCTCAATAAGATCTTTATTAAAAAAATCCGACACAATCCATACATCAGAGTTAATTGCCGGCATAATAATCTTCTTGCGGATGCTATTAAAGGCAATACCATTAATACCATAAGGAACCGCTTCATGCAACACAAAGGCCTGCTTTGAGCCGCTTCGTTTTTCTATGAAACTATTTATCTTCTCAATTGAATTATCGATTTTGTTGTTTGTTTCCCAGAAAAGATGCATCTCAACAAAAACAAAAAAGAAACTAAATAATGCCGTTAAAATAACAGGGTAAAAATATTTTGTTTCTATTAAAAACCTTACAAAAAATGATGTGATTATTAAAAAATATATATACATTACTATGTGCCTAAGGTGGTGATGCATGGCTCCATCCGGAACCAAAGACGCAAACGAGAAAATTAAACCAATTAATACTGTCAACCTGCTGGTTGTTCTAATTTTTTTAAATACAAAAATAACGCCTCCTATGAAAAGAAAAATCTCCGTGAATGACAATACAGAGAAAGTATTCGAAAACCCATAAGGAGTACCCATTGCTTTTGTAAGTATATTGGGCAACAGTTTAACAGCCAATATTACACGGTCAAATATATCCGCAGCAGAATTGAACCCTTCCGAAGACGTAATTCTCGAAATAGAATGAGGACACTTCATGTACAAAAACAAACCTACAGATGATAATAAAAACATTGCCGACATAAGAAAAATAAATTTTTTTCTGTTTAAACCTTTCCTGTTTATTATAGCTCCTAAAAACAATCCCGGCACAACAAAAAACCAGCCCGCGTAAGTAAAAAAACCCATAAAAAAAACAGCTAAGAAAGACACCATATCAGAATAGAGGCCGGTTCTTGATAGTTTAAACAAAAGACCCAAACATAAGGGAATAAGCAGCGGAAAGTAGCTGTTTGCAACCATATGTCTTGATGTATAAAGAGACAACGACGATAGCGCATATACTAACACCATCGAAAGCCCAAGTTCTTTATCCTGCATTTCTTTTCCTGCAAAATAAAAAGCAAAACAGGATAAAAGAAACAAAATATGAGGTATAATTCTTATATTTTCTATTCCGCCGGTAATAAAAACATATAGCGATATTATAGCACGCGGGACATAAGGAAGAGCTGAACCGTTAACCTGCATATAATTAAAAAAACTTCTTGAACCATCTATAAAAAAACCGGTAGCCACAGTATCGGCCCATTCATCCTGTATCTGATCATATGGTCCAAAAGGATCAACCATATGGAATATAACAAGAATAATTATTATCCACCCAATAAAAGTCCCGCTTATTTCCGATGTTTTATAACAATTATCATTTTTATACAACAAAAGTATTAAAGCACACAAGGCCGTTAAAATATTTATGTGCGATGATATGCCTGCAGATAACGTTCCCGTAACCATTAACGCAGAAAATATAAAGAACTTATACCCATTAATTGAAGTTTTTTCCATTATTGAATACTTCTCCTTTAGGAATCAAAAATAATCTTAATATTGATATATTATAAAAAAACAGAATCTATTACATCGCGCCGTTAACATCCGTTAGAAGAATTACTTGGCCCCTACCAGGTCTTAACTCCCTGCTGGTCAAGTTTCATAAGGAATATATCGCCGCTTAAATTTCCGGCGGATGAAGTTGTGCCAGCCATTACATAATCACCCTTTGAATCCTTTATTATAGAACTGCAGTTATCATCCTTGCTGCCGGCGTAAATCTTATACGAAACAGTATTGCCGTCAAGGTCAATTTTAGCCATGTAAACATTTGCGTCACATATTCCGTAACACCTTTTAGTCCCTGCTATTACATACCCGTCTTTTTCTTCAACGGCGTTGTATCCCACATCAGACTCTGCCGCGGGTAAAAATGCCGCCCAGCGGCTATTTCCTTTTGCGTCCGTCTTAAGAACAATTATATCCCATCCCATTCCTCTTCCTATATAAGACGTGGACTTTCCGGTTATCAGGTACCCGCCGTCTTTTGTTTCAATCACATTTGTTCCCACATCTTTTCTTACCCCGCCGTATGTCCTTGCCCATCTGCAGTTTCCGTCCGCGTCAGTTTTCATAAGTATAATATCCGTCTCGCCTTCTTTTTGTTTGTCAATATATCCCGTATAAACAAGCCCGCCGTCTTTTGCTTCAATTACGCTGTATGCCGTGTCCCAGCCGGCGCCGCCATAAATTGTATCCCATATTTTATTGCCTTTTTCATCAAACTTAAAAATATAAATATCGGAATTTTTTTCTTCATTAAAAGAACTTGAATATCCGGCTGCCACATAATTACCGTCACGCGTTTTTGTTACAGAATACGCAAATTCATAATTCTCGCCGCCATATGTCTTTTCCCATATTTTTTCCCCTTCGCTGTCTGTTCTTACTATATACGCGTCCATTTCGCCCGCGGTATCAGTACCGGTGCCCCCCGCTATGACATAACCCTGTTTATGCCCTTTAATTACCGCTATACCGTTATCTTTTCCGGCGCCGCCAAAAGTTCTTGTCCATAAAAGGCTGCCATCGTAATCAGTTTTAATAAGATATGCATCCGTAAGCCCCGCTCCGTAAGACGCCGTGTCTCCCACTGCCACATAACCATTATCCTCAAGAAGCGTCCACGCCCAGTCCGCCCTTTCTCCGCCGAATGATTTAAAAACCACCTCTGTCATATTGGCGGCCAGTTCAGGGCTTATTTTTGGTTTTGACGTAACCGCAAAAAATATGGCAACAGCAAACACCACAAAAACAATAAGTTTAATAAAAGTAACCTGGCTTTTTAACTTTTTTAAGTCCATTTTTACCCCCGCAGCGTAAATTTATTTTATATATCTTCCCGCTCCAAAAAACCTGGAACCCCAATAACTTTTATTTAAATCCGCGGTCTGAATCTGCTTTCCAATTCCGGGCGCGTGTACAAACATGCCGCCGCCTATATAAACACCGACGTGATTTACACCCATTCCCCGTGTATTAAAAAAAACAAGGTCTCCTCTTTTCAATTCCCTTTGAAGTATTATTGTGGCTTTTCTGTACTGCTCTGTTGATTTCTTGGGAATTGCAATACCCGCGGCCATATAAGCGTGCTGGGTTAACCCGGAACAGTCATAACCGTAATCATCTTCACTGCCTGTGCCGCCCGGCCAGTAGTCCTGCCCGATAAGTGCCATGGCCGCATTTACAATTTTTTCCCTTTTAGCGGCTTCACCCGTCAATTTAGGCTTCTTTTTTGCTTTTTTCTTTGCGGGCTTTTTTACGGCGTCTTTAAGCTGTGCTTCTTTTTCAATTTCCTGCTGCACTTCAAGATTATATAATTCAGCCCTGCTAATTATACCCGAAGATATAATAAAAGCCAGAACCAGAACCCCTGTGACTGCTGTTTTAAATAGTCTCATGTCATTACCTCTTAAAAGAAATGTCCGGCGCCCATATAAACTCTTTTCCAATAGACGTTTTCAAGTTCGTCTTTTCTTACAGAGTCGCCTGTTTTGGGGGCGTGAATAAACACACCGCCGCCTATATATACGCCCACGTGTGACACTCCGCCGCCGTTGGTATTAAAAAAAACCAGATCCCCTTTTTCAAGGTTTGACCTGCCTACCTTTTTTGACTTTGAATACTGCGACAAAGCAGTCCTTGGAATACTTATGCCCGCCTTTGAATACGCTTTCTGCGCAAGCCCGGAACAGTTCAATGAACCAGACTGATAGCTTCTGTTAAGCATATTCTTGGCCGCGTTTACAACGGCTTCCCTTGCGTTTGCATTCGGCCCCGAGGCCCTGCCGGCTGTCCCCGACCCTTTAAATGAAACACAGGCCGAAAACATAAAAAGGGATACAAAAAAGAAATAAACAATCCGCCTGTTCATTTTATGCTCCCGTAGAATTTCATGCTTTCCGGTTCTTCTTCAAGGACTGTCGTTATGTATGAATCCAGTATGTTATTAAGGGCATCTGAATAGCACCCATTATCCCCGCTGCCCATCTCTTTTAACTGCTCTCTGACGCAGGTTTCAACACAGCGGGCATCCAGAAATTCCGCGTCATCAGACGGATTAAACCCCGCGCATTTAAGAAGCTGGGCTTTAAACCTTGCGCCGTGCTCCGCCGCTTCTTTTACCCCGCAGGTTTCAACCGCCAAAAGAGTCTTTAAAGCAAGATTGTACATCTCTTTATTAATATCTTCCGGCTGCATAAATTTTTCCACAAGTTCTATGATGTAATAAGCAAGCGCGATTTTTTTTAAACTGCTTCTTATGCCGGCAAAAGAGTTATGCGGCTTTGCCTGTATAAGGGTAAAATAACGCGAATCAGGATTTTTTCTTGTAAGCATAAAATCGCTTAAACTGAAAAGTTCCAGCGAATTTTTAAAACGGCTGGCAGGTTTTCTGGTGCCTTTGGAAACAACGTATATCTTGCCTGCGCCTTCCGTAAAAACAGAAGTGACGTTGTCATTTTCCGCCCTGTCAAACCTTTTTAAAACAATACCGGAAGTTTTAATCTCCATCGTTTAGTAATATCCTTCCTGTATGTATGCCCCGCCTTCAGCGCCCGACATAAAACTTCCCGCAGCGGCCATCAGCATAAGAATAAACAGGCCAAACACAAACCCTACTGCCATAATAATATAACATTTGCGGGCAAAATCTTTATTTCCCTTATCCGGCTGTGAATGGTACAAAGTGCCTATAAGAAAACCAATTACCGGATTAAAACATAAAACATATACAAGAAATCTTAAAAAACCCTTAGGCGGATAAAAACCCGGCTGTTTTTCATTGACCGCGCAGGATACACAATAATGTTTCCCGTCTTTTACGCATACCTGTTCTTCAGGTATAAGCGCGCCGCAGTCCACACAGGCGGCTTTATAAACCGTTTTCTTCTGAACAGTTTTTACAGTTTTTTTCATGCAACTCTCCCTGTTAATTTTCTTTTTTCAATTTCAAGCAGCCTTAACTTCCATTTAATCCCTGCCGAAAAACCGCCAAGCCCGTTTTTTGCCAGTACCCTGTGGCACGGTATTATTACCGGCACGGGATTGCGTGACAAAGCGCTGCCCGCCGCCCTTGCGGCTTTAATATTGCCTGCCATGGCGGCTGCCTGTTTATACGTCACCGTTTCACCGCGCGGTATTTTTCTTATTGCATTTAATACCTTAACGGTGAATAACGGTAATCCTGAAAAATCCACATTAACATCCCTGAAACTTTCATCCTTACCCGCAAAATAACTTTCCAGCATTGCGGCTTCTTTAATACTTTTTCTTACAGCTTCGGGATACTTCTTATTCACCATCTTTTCAATTCCCGCAGCCGGCAGAAAAACTTCAACAACAGCGCCGTCTGAAGACAGGATAACGGCTCCCGTGCCGAATTTACTTTCAAATAAGCCGTAAACCATTAATTAAAATTTACCGCCGGAACTTCTTTTTTTGCTTCTTCCGCCTTAAAATAAACCTCTTTTTTCTGAAAACCAAACATGCCCGCTATTATATTTGCCGGAAATGTCCTGACAGTTGTGTTATATGCCTGAACAACATCATTGTACTTTTTTCTCTCAACAGCTATCCTGTTTTCAGATCCTGCAAGTTCATCCATTAATTTATTAAAACTTTCATTTGCTTTTAACTGCGGATAATTTTCCGCGATAGCTAAAAGCCTTGAAATAGCGGTATCCATAACCCCTGCCGCTTTTGCCTTTTCATCAACAGTTCTTGCTCCGGCAAGCCCCGCCCTTGCAGCCGCCACGTTTTCAAAAATTTCCTTTTCGTGCTTCGCGTACCCTTTTACCGTGTTTACAAGGTTTGGAATTAAATCACCGCGCCTCTGAAGGACATTTTCCACCTGTGCCCAGGCAGCTGTTATGCCTTCATCAAACTTAACCAGTTTGTTATAAACCGACCCAAAAATCATAGCCACAAGCAACACCAGTCCAAGAACCACCGCCAGTACTTTCATCCCGCTTTTCATCTTAAAATTCTCCTTATGTTTTTATTTTTTAAACCTGTCAATTATCAGGTTTACTTTCTCTATTTCCGCCATGTATGTGCTGAAAAACATATTCGCGTCCGCCACAGTTTCGCGCCCTTCTTTTAAAGCCAGCGCGTCCGCGAAAATACTGTGGTTCAATTTAAAGTTCTTCGGCATATTCATAATAATATCCCATTTCTTGGCAGGTACTTTTTTTCCGTACAGCCTTAATATGGCTTTAAAAATAACAACAAAAGTGGAAACAGAACCCCTGATAAGTTTTATTACATCCCTGCTGTTTCCGCCTGTAAGAATATATGCCTGCCTTAACCGCAGAATACTGCCCTTCATTTCGCGCTCTATTTCAAGCCTTAAGTGCTGCGTCCTTATCTTCATTTTTTTAAATATGTCGTCTCCAAAAAGCATTACATGATTTTCCTTTATATCAAGAAACTCCATCGGAAAAATATCATCAGCGTATTTTATCCTGTCATAAGTAAACAAAAGCGGAGCCGGATTTTTGGTTTTTATCCATTTCTTAAACGGCTCCGAAAGCGATTTTAAAGTTACTGTATCGCATTCCTTAACCACAATAAGAGTGTTTATGTCTGACGTCTTATAACTGTCGTTTGAAGCCGCCGAACCGTAAAGTATAAACGACTTAAGATTTTCTCCCAGCGCCGTCTTTACTTCTTTAATAAACTTTTCAATTTTTTTATCCATGTATCCTCCTGTGTATTTCATCCATATACGGCATGTTTACTACCATCCTCCCGACGCGCCGCCGCCGCCGGAACTTCCTCCTCCAAAACCGCCAAAGCCTCCGCCAAAACCGCCCCTGCCGCCGTAGCCGCCGCCACGCCCGCTGCTTAACAGATACAGCAGTATCCAGGGATTTTTTATTATAACGGGAATCATTATTATCATAAAGATAACCATAAGTATTTTTTCGCCTTTTATAAGCTGCCTTGCGGCACCCTGCGCGGAATATGCTGCCGGCGCCTGTACGTTTAATTCAACTCCCGCTTCAGCCGCGGCAATTGCGGCAAGCTGATATACCGCAGCATATATCCCGCCGGAATAATCATTCTGCCCGAAGGCCGGCACAATTGTCTCCCTGATTATGGAACCGGCCCTGCTGTCGGGAATTGCGCCTTCAAGCCCGTATCCAACTTCAATACGTACCTTCCTTTCGCTTAAAGCGACCAAAAGCATTATGCCGTTATCTTTGCCTTTCTTACCAATCCCCCATTTTTCAAAGAGCGTATTTGTAAAATCATTTAAATCATTACCCTCAAGCGAGTTAAGCGTAACAACAGCTATTTCCGCGCCGGACTGTGCCTGGAGCAGGTTTATAAGCGTTTCTGTCTTTAGCCTGCCGGCTTCATCCATTATACCAGCGTAATCATTTACCCACGCTGACGGCTTAAGTTCGTCTGTAGTTAAAGCAAAAACCGCCGTAAATAGCGCGGTTAATATAAATACATAAATAAATAATATTTTTTTCATGAGAAGATTATATCATATATGGAAGGTTTTTCAATAGAACTGACAGTTTTATAGGTCTTATAAGACTTATACGTCCTATATGTAGTATAAAAACCTTAAGACACTACAGCAAACAGAATAACATCAACAATACAGCCTGCCACAGCGCCAAGTAAGGCGCCCATTATCCCAAACAGAAACGCCCCATTGCGTACATGCGGTTCTGCATCTTTATATGCCGTTGTCGCGCCGATTGCCGTCCCCGCAATAAACACCGCAGACATAACAATTGTCAAAGCAGTATTTTCAGGGGAGTTTTTTGTTTTTAGTTTTTCTTTCTGTCCAAAAGCATCTATTTTTTCCTGTCTCTCTGCCATTTCATAAAATCCCGCCATTGGGTTCAGGTATTCAAGATAATTATCTTTTTTTTCAGGAACAAAATAAGAAGCAAGCGTGGCACATCCCGTGCAATTAAACAGAATAATTAAGGCGCAGCTTATTGTTATCAACTTTTTCATTTTTTACCCCTTACATTTATTTAAATCAAGTTGATATACTATAAGCATTTTTTATGCCGTAGTTTTTTTGATATTATTATGATTATTAAAGGATTTTATGGTTCTATCAGCGCATAGATATGCGCACCGGTTTTCAGATGCGCATTAAAAGTGTTTACTTGCCGTTCTTTTTAAACGCGGCTTCTATTCTTTTTTCAAGTTCTTCTTCCTGTTTAACTCCCTGCAGATCCACTTTCAGATGCATTAATGCCCTGACCATGGAACGGATGATTGTTGTTTTGGCCAGTTTGAAACCGCCTTTTGATTTTGCTTCGGAACCGAACTTTTCCAGATAATCATCAAGTTCTTTTGGAAGTGTTAATGAAACCCTGAAATAGTCCGCCTTCGTTTCGGTAGAAATGCCATTCTTTTTAGCCGCCATAGTATCCACCGCCCCTTGGTACCTGTCGATTGAAGTCCTGTTCTTGCATAAATAATACTATAAGAAAATGTTTTTGTCAAGTTTTTTGTCAATTATATATAATTTACAAAATTACTTAAGTAAACGATGTCCAATCAATACTAGGGAAAATATTATCCCTTAATTCTATTTCCATAAGGTATTCCGCATCAACATTTCCGGAGAGAAGCATATCGTTTATTTTATAAAAACGCATAATATGATTCTTAGTACGCTTAACAGCGTATTCAACCATAGTCTGTGTTCTCATGATAAATGCCCAGTCACTTGACTGCGCCAGAAGCACTTCCCTTGCCGCCTGTTTTAGCAGCCTCTCTGTCATCGGGTCAATCGGCTTAAATTTGTATTTAATGGCCAGATCGTGCATTTTTTCGTAAGTCTTGTGCAGGTGCCTGTATATCCAGTCGTTCGTGGAATTTAACCAGAATTCAGCGTAGCCTTTGGCTCCCCAGCTTGAAAAGGCCGGTGTTACCACCTGATTTTCCGGATATTTTTCAAGGTATTCAGACGGCGTTATAGTATCAACGGTGTTCTGGTCATAATGCATTTTTCTTAAAAGGTAATCAATAAAATTAGGGCCTTCATACCACCAGTGGCCAAAAAGTTCCGCGTCATAGGGCGCCACAATTACAGGCTTGCGTTTCATTACCGACCTTAAATGTTCCACCTGTTTTTCCCTGTTGAACATAAAATTGCCGGCATGCGTGGCGGCAGCTTCAAGCGCGTCATAATAATTATACGGCTGTTTCCCCGAAAGGTCCACGCCCCCTGTTATCTTGTGATATTTTATTCCCGTATTTACCCTTATCCCGCTTTCGTGTATATAAGGTTTTATATAATCATAATCCAGATCGTATCCTATATCGCGATAAAATTCCCTGTACCTAAAATCACCGGGATAGCCGGATTTGGCACTCCAGACCTGTCTGGAAGATTCCATATCGCGCCCAAAAGCCGCAACACCCGATTTGCAGTAAACGGGCGCAAAGACGCCATATTTTGGCCTGGGGTTTCCGTGCAGAATTCCGTGCGTATCCACCATAAAATATCTTATGCCATTATTTTTTAAAATCTCATCATCGCCCGGCGTGTAACCGCATTCCGGCAGCCAAATTCCCTTTGGCCTTCTTCCAAAAGTCTCTGTGTAATGATCAACAGCCACTTTTACCTGCGCGTTAGCCGCGTGCTTTTGCGGGTCAAGCGGAAGAAAACCGTGCGTGGCGCCGCAGGTTATTATTTCAAGTTTACCGGATTCCTGAATTTTTGCAAAAGCTGATACAAGGTCCATTTTGCATTTCTCTTCAAATACAAACCTGGCATTATGAAATTTTTCCCTGTAAATTTTCGCGGTTTCGTTAAAGTGAGGTTCAAATTTAGTCCTTGTTACTTCTTTTTCAATAAGTTCTATAAGCCTGTTTATGTGTTTTAAATAGCGCAGCTGAAGCATTTCATCGCGCATCATTGAAATTAAAGGGGGGGTAAGCGACATTGTTATCCTGAAATCAACACCATCATCAATAAGCTTATTGAAGGTATTAATGAGAGGGATATAGGTTTCTGTTATGGCTTCAAAAAACCAATTTTCTTCCAGCGGGTCATTATATTCAGGATGCCTTACAAAAGGCAGATGCGCGTGCAGTATTAGGGCTAAGTATCCCGAAGGATCCTTTTTCATAAATTACTTTTTGCTTCTTTCAACGGTAAAAGTTATTTTGATATTATCAATGCCGTCGTTTGATGTGGCTTCCACCGGAAGAACCATTACGCCGTCAGGCAGGTGGTATCTTGCCGAAAACGACCCGTCACTTTCAAGCTTTACAAGCTCGCCTTTTATTGTAAGTTTTGCGTCGCGTTCGGTTGCGCCGTATAATATAAGCTCTGTGTCAGCCACAAGGAAAAATTTGCGTTTCTTTTCCCCCGGCACACCCTGATTGCTTCCGTAAATTTCAGACCCGCCCTGAGATGACAGCGTCTCGTTAAGATTTAAACCCGCCCTTTCAGAGGCGCCAATACCACTTTTACCTCCGCCTGACAATTTAAATATTTCATCAAAATCTTCATCAACCGACATCCATTCTTCTTCAATAATTGTGGATACAGAATCCAAGGGAGTCCCTACCTGATTTGACCTTGCAATGGAAATAAAATGGCCGTCGGTGGTTTTAAAACCAAGCTCTACAAGATATGTTTTTCCGGCTTCCCATACATTTAAATACCAGTTATTAGCGTCCCCGGTTACGGAAATATCTATATATTTATTTGAATTTGTCCCGTCAAAACTGACCCCGGTAACATCATATACCCTTAATACAAGCCAGTGCCTTCCCCATTCATCTTTAACAGCGCGTGTATTCTGCGCCATTACTTCGGGAGAAATGTCCCAGTACGCGTAGCACCAGTAAGGGTCGCGCGCCATTAATACAAGTTTATTATCATAATAACGTTCGGGAAGTTCGCCTTCGTGCATACTGCCTTTTTCTATAGAAGCTTCATATTTTTTTAATTCATCACTTTTAGCCTGCGGCGCGTAAAACTTTGCGGCTTCCACTTCGCTTTCTTCATCTTCCAATACGGTTTTGCCGGAAAGAACGTCCGCCTTTGCCTTTTTTACTATAAGGGCTTTCTTTTCGGTATTAACTTCTTTATCCTGCTTTTTTACCGCGGATTTTTTAGCCGCAGGTTTTTTTACCGCAGGTTTTTGATCATCATTTATCTCTTTTTCTTCTTTTACCGGTGATAACTTTTTTACACTTTTTTTAACATCCGGTTTTTCTGTTTTTTTAGCGGCAATTTTTTCTTTAGATTTAATTTCAGCTTTATCGGATTTCCCGGAAACTGCTTTTGCAGCAGCTTTTTTAACTGGTTTTTCTTCCGATTTTTTCACAGCTGTCTTTTTTGTAACTTTTTTTGCCGCCACTTTTTACATCTCCTTAATTATAATATGTATTTCAAACGCCGGACAGACATCAGACGAAAATATTTTCCCGTCATGCAAAACAAAAATTACCGCAAAATAATCCCTCAGTTAATCTTTTTATTATTTATTGTGCTGCCGGAGGTTTCCCAAGCATTACTTCAACAAGTTCTTTGCCGGGTTTGAATTTAACAACTTTCTTTGCCGGAACTTCAACCTTTTCGCCGGTTTTAGGATTTCTTGCAAGCCTGCCTTTTCTTTCTTTAACAGAAAAGGAACCAAGGCCTGTAACGGAAATCTTTGTGCCTTCCTGTAATGCGTCCTGAGCAATTTTTACAAACTGATCAAGAACTTTTTCAATGTCTTTTTTGGGAAGCGCGATGTTTTCACCGATTTTGTCCACAATCTCAATTTTAGTCATGTTTATAGTGCCCTCCTTTTAATCTTTTTTATAGTATAGTTTAAAACCCCTTAAAAGTCAAGGGTTTTATAGCACGGGTTAAAACTAATCACTAAAAAAAAACGCCTGAAAACATTATTACTCTCTTTTTACGTTAAAAAACTGTAAATTC